>JACDAE010000178.1 GCA_013695595.1 Ktedonobacteraceae bacterium
CATGCGATTCGACGGCGATGCGATGCTCCAACTGTTGGCATGCTTCATGCACCAGATACAGCCCCATTCCGGTTGATTGACGATAGGTCCGACCGTTTTCACCCGTAAAATAGGGATCGAAGATGCGCGGCAGGTCGGCCTCTGGAATCCCTATGCCACGATCACGAACCGTCAACGTAACCTGATCACCTTGTATCTGAGCCGAGAGACTCACTTTGCTATGACGACCAGCAGAATATTTGATCGCATTGATCACGAGTTGGTCGATGATGCATGCTAACCATTTGTGATCCGAGAAGACCAGAATAGTGGGGTCTACCTGGACCTCAGGGTAGACGGCATGTTGTATGAAAAAGCGCTTATTCTTGCTGATAATCTCGTTGATGATCTTTCGCAACGCGATCTGTTCAACATGGAAATCGCTCGCAAAGGCTTGCAGGCGGGCGGTATAGAGTGTCATCTCCAGCCCTTGTTGAAGTTGCCCCACCTCTTCACGAATGCTCACAAAGCGAGGATCATCCTCATCCTGTGTGATGAGCGAGATCACGGATAACGGCGTTTTCATATGATGGACCCAGTTATTCGTAAACGTCGTATGCATCTCTTGAAGACGTTGATAGTGAAAGAGGCGTTCCTGGTAGAAACGATACTGTGCCTGAAGAAGGTCCGTCAACGCTTCACCAAGAGGAGCCATCCCATGGGACAGAGTAGACTCATCAAACGATGGTAGCACTCCATTCAAGCGTTGGTAAAATGGAAATAAACGTATATAACGATACAGTAGATAGCACGCAAGCACGACGGTACACAGCAGCAGTGCATAGAGGATTGACGAGAGATCGTGAAAACCAGCAAGCCAGCAGATTAGAGCCATCAAGCCCAGTTGCAGACCATTCAGGAGCAGCAGACCCCTATAATCGCGCCAAAAAAGTTTCATAGGGCATCTTCTTCCCAGACACTACTCAAACGATATCCCGAACCACGCACCGTCTCCAGTGCCCCTTCGATAGAGAGTTCCTGCAGCTTTTTACGCACCCGTGTCACATACACATTGAGCGTATTTTCTTCAACAAAGGTATCTTCGTCCCACAGGACTTCGAGCAGGCGTTCCCGGCTCACAACACGATCACCATGCTCAAGCAGGCATGCCAGAAGTTGTGCTTCTTTCTTCCCGACTTTGACGCTCTGTGCGCCGATCTGGACCAGCAAACGTTCAGGATAGAGAAGAAGCCCCTTATATTCAATCGTGCGTTCATCCCTGGACGAGGCATAGTCGCCATAAGCGCGCCGAAGGTGGCTACGTACTTTTGCAACCACAACCTCATACGAGAACGGCTTGGTGATATAGTCATCCGCCCCATTTTCGAGTGCCATCACCTGGTCCATCGGGCCTTCACGTGCGGAGACAAAGAGGATCGGACAATGCGATACGGCTCGTATCTGCCGACACCAGTAAAACCCATCGAAATAGGGCAAATTGATATCGAGTAGCACCAGATCCGCCTGAAGGCGCTTGAACTCTTCGAGCACATGCGCAAAATCTTTGAGCAAAATAACCGCATAGTTATACTTAGCAAGATGTGTCTGCAGCAAGTAAGCAATCTTTGGATCATCTTCAACAATGAGAATAGTAGCCATAATGACCTTGCATCAATATCTTTTTTCTACGAGTATCGCTGTTTAAGCATCTCTATAATAACATGCTACAAAACAACAACGGAGTCTTGCCTTCCTCTCTATGAGAGAAGTACTATGTGGCTATCTCATCTGGTTCTCGGATCAGACATGGGGAACTGAGTGTTTGAGTGAAAGAAACGGTTGCCTCAAAATTCTCTCCTGAGTTGACTTGATGGGGAAAGGCTAGCGGAAGCGCTTTTCGCTCTCCTGTGTTTCTAGCAAGGCACGAACTTCTTGCGGGGTGACGACGGCAATATCGCCTGCGATACAGCGTTTGAGCGCTGCCAGAGCATTGCCGAAGGTGAGAGCGGTTATACTATGGGCTTCGTGTAGCTCGCAATAGAGCTGACCATCCAGATAGGCGTAGATGTAGCCAGCCGCGAACGCATCACCTGACCCGAAGCGCGCATTGCCTTGCGTGAGGAAAGCCGGTTCTGTGGTGTAAATATCGTTCTGTAGTTGGGCCGATCCTTTATTGCCCAGCGTTAATACGAGCGTTTTGTCTGGTTGATTGGCCGCAAAGCGTTGTGCCATGTGTCGTAACACTGACTCTGCATTGCCAGTAAAACTCCACAATGTGGCGGCATCTGCACGTGTGCAGAACAAGAGATCGGCCTGTCGGCAGGCTTCCTCTATATTCTCTGCTGCCTCATTTGCTGACCACAATTTCGAGCGGTAATTGACATCGAAGGAGAGGGGAATGCCTTTGTCACGCGCCCTGAGCAAGAAACGGGCGAAGACTTCGCGTGTGCATGTACTGAGCGCGGGAGTAATACCAGTCAGATGAAGGAGTCGGGCTTCATCAACAATGGAGTAGTCCACCAGCTCTGGATCGAGGAGGGCGACGGATGAGCCATCACGGTCGTAGTAGACTTGCAGGCCTAACGGGTCGGAAGCTTCCTCTGTATAAAAGATGCCCACACGCCTGGTGCCTTCTGTCAATATGACATGGGTCGTATCAATACCGTGGCGGCGCAGTTCGCTGATAATGCGTTGCCCTAATGGATTTTCAGGGAGCGCTGAGACCCAGATGGTTTTGAGTTTGAGACGCGCAAGGCAAGCCAGCGTATTTGACTCGGTTCCAGCGACATACGTATGCAGCATGTTGGCCTCTTCCAGCCTGGTGCCAGTTGGCACGCTCATACGTAGCATTGTTTCACCGAAGCTGACGACATCAGAGGCCATGATAGTATATTCCTTTCTCATCTCTTCAAGGATGACACTAATAAAAAGGTGGTATTGTATCAAGGATAGGCTATTATGAGGATAATATGCAAGGAAATGAAGAGAAAGGGTGTGGCTCGTTTTTTTGCAAGCCGTCCTTTCGTGCAAGAACCCTCGACACTGTAGGGAAGCCATTTATTATTCCGTGGCCCCATCAACGCCGTAGAGAAAGGGATTTGAAAAATGACAAAACAGGCGATCGGAAAGATACAACCACACCAGCCGATTGCAATTATACGCCTGGACGATCTTGCACACGCGCTAGAGATCAGCCAGGCTCTATTGGCCGGTGGTATTTTTATGCAGGAGTTTACGCTTACCAATTCTCACGCGCTTGAAGCACTGGTACAGGTAAAGAAGGAATTGCCGGGGGAGCTATTGCCTGGCGTCGGTACTGTGCTGGATGCGGAGGTGGCGCGCTCTGCTATAGAAGCGGGTGCGGAATTTTTAGTGACACCTGCTTTTCTGCCTGACGTAATCACGGTGGGGCGTGACGCAGGGGTACCGGTTGTCAGCGGCGCATTCACTCCTACTGAGATACTGGGCGCATGGCGAGCCGGAGCCGATCTCGTGAAGGTATTTCCATCTGGTGGAGTTGGGCCAGCATATATAAAGGATATCCTGGGGCCTCTGCCCACGATTCCACTTGTCCCAACAGGTGGTGTCAACCTGAGTAATTGCGCAGCCTTTCTTGCTGCTGGAGCGTATACGGTGGCAATTGGGAGTAGCCTGGTCGACAAAGAAATCGTACGTAAGCAAGACTGGCCTGCTTTAACAGAACTAGCTCGCCAGTATGTGCGAGCCTGTGCTCAGGGCTGATGAAGAAACTAGCTCCACAGACGATCATTCGAGGTTTCATAATCCCAGGCTGATGTATCCTCCCAAAGACCTGGTATATCAGGATGGATATGTTCCGCTAAGATATGGTCATTCAACGACTCGATACCCAGTCCTGGGCGATCTGGAACCTCGATAAAACCGTTATGCACGATTGGCCCTGGTAATCCTTCCACAATGTCTTCCCACCAGGGCACATCTGTGGAGTGGAACTCTAAAGCCAGCACGTTCTCCGTCGCGGCAGCACTATGGACGGCAGCCAGACAGGCAATTGGACTTTCAGCCATATGGATTGCCATAGAGACGCCATATTCCTGGGCCAGGTCGCCAATTTTCTTATTTTCCAAGATACCACCTGATGTCAAAATATCAGGATGAATAATGGAGACACCACCCGTTTCCAGAAGTGGCCTGAAGTTCTCTTTGAGATAGATATCTTCGCCAGTGCAAATAGGCGTTGAGCAGGCGCGAGACAGGCTCACGTATTGCTCTGTATATTGCCAGGGAAGCATATCCTCTAACCAGGCAAGGTTGTATTTATCAAGGCGCTGCGCTAGCTTGATGCAGTCTGCAAGCCCGATG
Organism: Ktedonobacteraceae bacterium; assembly: GCA_013695595.1. Taxonomy (GTDB): domain Bacteria; phylum Chloroflexota; class Ktedonobacteria; order Ktedonobacterales; family Ktedonobacteraceae; genus JACDAE01. The sequence continues at coordinate 4,321 of JACDAE010000178.1, forward strand.
TGACCGATATGATCAACCGCCAACGGAACGTCGTAGCCAATCGTTGCACGGACCTGCTCTACATACTCTTCTAACAGACTGTAGCCCTTTTCGGTTATACGGATACCAGTAAAAGGATGAGCGAGATTGTTGATGTCGTAGAGCCGGTTATGCAGCAGGCGCTGTGCTTCAGACCCCTTTGCTGTCTGCGCCAGTTGTTCATAAATGTGCCTTCTCTCATCCAGAAAGCCCAATGGAGCACTTAACGCTCCTGGCTCTTGCAATAACTGCCCGATGCCTAGATCCATCTTTAAAAACGTAAAGCCCTTCTCCATTCTCTGCTTCAAGGCCCTTCCCATCGTCAAGCCAGTATCTTTGCCGCGCACATCTGTATCACAATACAGGCGGATAGTGTCGCGGAACTTTCCCCCCAGCATTTGATAGACAGGAACACCATATGCCTTCCCCGCAAGATCCCAGAGTGCCACCTCAATTCCGCTGACACCACCACCCTGCCGAGCGTGACCGCCAAACTGTTTGATGCGTCGAAAGATCTTATCAATATTGCAAGGATTTTCGCCAAGGATACGACTTTTCAGCATCAATGCATACGTTTTACTGGCCCCATCGCGTACCTCACCAAATCCGACCAGCCCTTGATTGGTAAAGATTTTCAGCAATGTACAATGCATGGGTGCTCCAATAATATCAACACATCGTAAATCAGTAATACGCAAATCCGAGGGGCGAGAATACGTATTGACATGCGCTAAGATCTGTTCATGCTGATCACCAGTAGTCATTTACAACCTCTTACCTATAGAATTGTTATCTGTAGTTGCTGAAAAATACGTTGTATCCCATGTTCGGCATTGCGGATATGAGTTTCTAAGAGTGCGACGGCACCTGGATTATCACCACGAGCGAGAGCATCGACGATATTGCGGTGCTCATTGGAACTTGTCAGAGAGTGCTCATGGGCGTTGCGGTAGAAGGCACGCACAGGCACATATTGGGCGTGCAGCCCTTTATAAAGCTTCTCAATCAGAGGATTATGTCCCAGGCTGATGAGCGCAGAGTGCAACTGGACATCCATCTCGTTGTAGGATAGGTAGTGAAAAGGCCCTTGATAGACAAGCGCATCCATACGGTCGATATAGGCATACAACTCCTGAAGTTCCGCTGGTTGAGGGGTTGCATGGGTGATAGCGAAAACCTCCATCATCAGACGTGCTTCCATGATATCGTGTACGTCCTGGCTTGATAATTGGCGCACAAAAGTCCCTACGCGGGGCCGCACGATGAGGAGTCCTTCCTGGGCCAGGCGATTCGTCGCCTCCACGACGGGTTGGCGACTGACCCTCAATTGCTCCGCTATCTTCTCAATATCTATCCTTTGATCAACAGGATGGCTATTCTGAAAAATATATTCCCGTAGCTGCTGGTACACCTCATCGGCCAGGCGTTCTTGCACAATCGGTTTCATCTGAATTTCATCGTCCCCTCTTGAATCTCGGTCCATAATATGGTACCACTAATATGTAATATGTTACAGAAGAAAGGCGCAGTTCGTCAACCTTTTTTACATGGGTCAGGCCATTGACAGTCACCTATACATCCTCATGAAAGGGAATTACAAGATGTCTGAAGATGAGGGGCAGGGAGCGCCTCTGTTGGCTCAGCAAGTAGCCATCGTCACGGGTGCGGCAAAGGGCATTGGTCGAGGTATAGCCGTTGAGATGGCTCAAGAGGGGGCTGATGTTGTCCTCGCCGATATTGATGAAGAAGGAATGGATGAGACGAAGCGTATAATTGCAGCGAAAGGCAGGAGATGTCTGAGTGTCCACATCGATACCCAGGAGATCGAGCAAGGTCGCAGGCTTGTCGATACAGCGCTCCTGCAGTTCGGCAAAGTCGATATTCTGGTGAATAACGCAGGCGTCAATACTCCTGGTGCGCGGCATATTCTGGAAATCTCTCCTGAGTCCTATGATCATGTCTTAGATACAAACATGAGAGGTCCTTTTTTCCTCTCGCAATATATGGCGCAGAAGATGATCGAGAGCCAGACGCGCGGCTCGCTCCTCTTCACCTCCTCCACGCACGCACGTGTGATCAGTAAGCAACCTGCATATAGCTCTTCCAAGGCAGCGCTGGAAATGTTCGTGCGCGAGGCAGCGCTGGAAATGGCGGAACATGGCATTCGCGTCAATGCCGTTGCCCCTGGCTGGATAGCTGTGAGAGACCAGGTTGAAAGGACCAATCCCTTTATCCCGCTCGGCTATACAGGAGATCCCAGGGATATCGCGCAGGCAATGGTATTTCTCGCTTCCAGGCATGCCAGCTATATCACAGGGCAGGTACTGACCGTTGATGGAGGGTTCTCGCTGACCCATACACACTACTGGTTTGAAAAAGGTTCTTTCAAACGCAAATAGCTATAGAACAAGGAGTTCTTTATGTCAAATTCAGAGATCCGACACTTAGATATTACCGACCTTGAGCGCATCCAACGTTTCCGTACCGCCGGGTATGGTGGCAGTGTCTCGGACGCTCTCGCCAATCTGGGTGTGCGTGATACTATTTTTGCCGCTCGCTTCGCCGCCCTGCGTCAGGGGATGCAACTCATTGGACGAGCCGTACCCATCAAATTGCACTCGATGGTGGAACGTACTTTGACTCCACAGGAACAAGAGGCTCAACGCGCGAAATGGCAGGAAGAGGGTGGACACCCACAGAAGCGCATGATGGATACGGTTGCAGCCGCAGAAGATGGCACGATCCTCTGCTTTGACTGCGGCGGTGATATGCAACCGGCTCATTTTGGTGAGATGAGCTGTCAACTGGCCTACGCTCAAGGGTGTCGAGGGATGCTCCTGGCTGGCAACTGCCGCGATACCCAATACGTGCTCAAGATGCCTGACTTCCCGATCTTTAGCTTCGGCACACGCCCAAACGCCTTTGGAGGCTGGGGCATCACGGAGGTCAATAAGCCTATCTATCTGCCAGGACACCTCACGCATTACGTACGCGTGATGCCGGGCGATTTTATCTTTGGCGACAATGATGGAGTGCAGCTCATCCCCAAGGATCTGGTTGATGAGGTGCTTTTACGCGTCGAGCAGACATTTGAAAAAGAGAATGAAGAGCGCGAAAAGCTTGCAGCCGGCATGACGGTTGACGAAGTGTATCGTCTCTATGGTGTTCTGTAGCTGTCTAAGAAGAGGATCGCTATGAAATTTGCCTTATTTCTCCCGACCGAGCCTAACGAGATGTGGCGACTTGGCGCTCAACTTGGTGTCACAGAGGCCGTCACCGGTATTCCGCGCGTACGCCCTGAGGGTCCCTCGTCCTGGGGCTTCTTACCATTACTGCACATGAAGCAGCGCTTTGCCGATATGGGTCTCAATGTTGCCGTCATCGAGTCAACCCCACCGATGAATAATATCAAACTTGGCCTGCCTGGACGGGACAAAGAAATTGAGCAGGTATGTGAGTTGCTCACAAATATGGGGGCGGTTGGCATCCCCGTGTGGTGCTATAACTTTATGGCCGTCTTTGGTTGGCTACGTACATCAATGAGCACTGTGAGCCGTGGGGGGGCACTCGTCACCAGCTACAACCACGAATTGATGGAGCAGGCTCCCCTGACCGAAGCGGGTGTCGTCAGCGAAGAGCAACTCTGGGAAAACTTCGCGTACTTCCTTGAGCGCGTCGTGCCTGTCGCTGAACAAGCTGGTGTCAAGATGGCCCTGCACCCGGACGATCCGCCAATATCACCAATCAGGGGTGTCGGAAGAATATTCACCAGTGTCGAGGCATTCAAGCGTATGCTGGCGCTGGCCCCAAGTGAGTATAATGGGTTGACCTTTTGCCAGGGCTCGTTCGCAACCATGGGTGAGCATATCCCTACGGCCATTCGTGCATTGCAAGATCGTATTCACTTTGTGCATTTCCGCGATATTCGCGGTACCGCCAGAAGTTTCGTCGAAACCTTCCATGACGCTGGCCCGACAGATATGGCGGAGGCAATGCGCTGCTATCAAGAGATTGGTTTTAGTGGGGTTATGCGACCAGATCATGTGCCAACGCTTGAAGGCGATGCCAACGATACGCCCGGCTATACCACGCGTGGACGCCTCTACGCCATTGGGTATATGCGTGGTCTTGCCGAGGCTTCAGAAAAAGCACCTCTCCTGTCTGCGGATTAGCAACCAACCCTCGCTCCTCAAAGGTGACTATTTTTTGGGGAAATGTGGGTAGGGGCGTCACCTTGCGTGCGCCCAGGTGCCGATGAACTCCAAAT
>JACDAE010000181.1 GCA_013695595.1 Ktedonobacteraceae bacterium
GAGTATGATGATGTGAACTGGCTCATGGGACAGATCAATACTCTGGTTATGGCACGCAGCGGCAAACCGCTCCTCAACCTGGACGCGCAACATCCATCCAAACAGCGTTCAACCAGCATGCAGGCTGCGGAAATGGCAACGTTGCAGAATGTCCCACCCCTCGGACAGGATGATCCGATCATTAGCAAAATCAAGGCGGGAAACAGTAAAAAGTCTCCGCTCTTCCTTGGTGCTTTCGGGATTGGGGTTATCCTTATAGGTACGCTCCTCCAATACAGTTCCCACGACAAAAGCCCTTTTACAGGCTCATTGATATTCAGATATGGTGTCTTTGTACTTCTCTTCGCACTCCTCATCTGGCTGATCATTCCTACGACGCAGCGCTACTGGTTCAACATCCAGCGTCGTCGTCAGAGTGCGGTCCAGCATCCAGAACATGGGCTGGCGGCTCCACAACCAGGACCAACCCAGGAGCAGCCACAGCCCACAAGACTCTACATCTCGATGATTACAAACAGCACAAGCCACGCATTCAAGCAATTTGGGTTGCTATTCATTGTCTTTCTGGCCGTGATCGAACTCCTTGTCTTCTCGCTTAATCCCCTGTATCAGCTTGCCATACTGGTCGGCTCTCTGCTGCTGGCAGGTGTTTCAGTGCTGTTCGGGAACCTCATGAGAAATAAATCCACGATGCAACGCATTGACGTAAATGCCAACGGCATCGCCAGCCATTACATCTTGAATGACACCCAGATCAATTGGCAAGATGCACGTCTCTTTGCTACCTACAAAAGTTTCAAGCTACTTAACATAGGCACACCGACCACCCAGATCTATGAGCTTGTAGGCGAGCAGGCCGTCGTACGCTGGTCAAGACAATCTGTGATGATCAGAACGATCACGACTGAACCCGCATTGAGCGTTGAGGAATATGCGCGCTGGCTACAGCAATTGCACGGCTATATTAGCGAACGGACGCAGCTTCCACTCCATGATCTGGATAAGGTGGAGGTACCGTCAATCCGGTAATGTCCTATATTGCAGGTAAGCCATTTATAATTTCGTAGTTGGAACATGATCCATCGGGGAGCCACGGAATTATAAATGGCTTCCCTACCCTGTTGGATAATTATGCATAAGGGCTAATAATTGTGTATCTAGTCGATGGATATAATCTCTGCCATATGCGCCGTTTTCTAACCCGTCCACCAGATGAGCGGGCAGATCCTGTGCAATCTCGGCGCTGCAAGAGCCTGCCGCCAGGGCGATGGCCGCGACCGTGTCCACATCTCCCGAAAACTGAATGCACGCTTTCAATAGATCGCTCATGGTCGAACTTCTGGTAAGAGCTGTAACCGCTGCCCGCACGCTCATCCAGCCCTGAGACTTGACGGTCCCTGTCCAGGGAGTCGCCCAATGTCCATCCACATGCTTTTCCAGGAATGTGCCCAGTTCCTTTTTAGGACCGTGATGATAGAGAAAATAGTGCGACATAAGGGCGGCTGCCACTGCTGCATTGATGCCATCAGGCAAGTTATGCGTCAGAGCCGCTTGCAATCTACAGTGGTCGATCACCATGGGGATGGTTGGATAGATGCCGAGCGGGGCGGCACGCATGGCAGCTCCACTCTTGTCGCTGGCAGGTCGAATATCACGCAGAAATTGTTCGCCATCGCGTACATTCTGCAAAAAGTGGTAGAAGCCGCCCGCATAGCCTTCCCTCGGATCGCGCTTAAAGGCTTCAACAAACCTGAGTGCCAACATCAACGGCTCCCACGACTCCCCTGAAACGATCGCTTCAGCAATAGCCAGGCTCATTTGTGTATCATCAGTATAGGCACCTGGCTGTATGTTGTGTTTGGGGTGCTTCACATAACGGGAAAGGTCATTCTGGCGGCGAATCAATTCTTTATCCGCATACTCGAAGCCCGCTCCATACGCATCGCCGATGGCAAGTTCTAGTAACATATGGTGGTGTCTCTTTCTTTAAGGGTGTGAAGAAGCTCTCTTCTATCATTGGTTTTTATCGGTTATAGATAGAAATACTCCGGCGGGATCTTGTGGAGCAATGTCCAGAAGATCTCGTATCTGTTTGGATTTCGCCTGCATCGTCTTGAAGCTGAGCGCAAAGTAGTTGGCGATCAGACTCGCCGAGACATGTGGCGTCAATGCAGGATTAAAGAGATCATTCACCACACAGAATGCATGGACAATCGCGCACGCCCAGGTGCTATCTCTGCCTTGCACGAGCGGCGATGGCTGTTTCCGACACAGCATTATCGTTAACTGACAGCACAGGTCCGCGTACGCTTCATTTAAGTAGAGCTCACAGAAGCCATCGGTGCGTCCCGTAATAAAGCTGAACTCTAACTCCAATTTGTCGGGGACATTGTGCGACTCCTGTTTTCTCTTAACGCATTTATTCATAGAGACGCGGGAACATCCATTATGCCAAATCGATTTGAACAGTTACGTCTATTTCTCTATTGGAGGGGATGACACAGGAACGCAGTGGAATAGCTCCCTTTCTGTGACACAGCTCATTGTACCCACTCGCTACTCCCCCTTACAAACCTTTTAAAGCTTTACACAATCATTTTACATTTGTGTGAAGCTTTTTTCATACCTCCGGGTTACCATATGAATAGAGAAACATGACAAATAGATATGCGGTCTCACATCAAGAAAATATGTCTTCCGCGTAGTTGAAAAGTATATAAAAGAATAGATAACGAAAGGGAACAACTCATGATAAGCGTCAAAACATTAGATCAAAATGAAACAGGAAAGCTCTCCTCGCAGCAAGTATTGCCCGCCGATACTTACCCACAAAACTATATCCATAGTGTTTTCAATAATCCACAGGATGCAGCCGAGGCCATTCAAGCACTGCAAACAGTTGGCTATGATGTGCAGAACATCTACTTCTTGCAGAGCCAGGACTACATACGAGCGGTTGCACAGAGAGATCCACAACCAGAGGGTTTCTTCAGTGGACTCATACGCATGTTCTCCACCTTCGATCACGACTTCGAGGATGTATATATGAATGAGACATACATCGCCAATGAGCGACTCTGCTGCCCATTCTTGCACTTTACGGTCGAGATTGAGCCGCATGGAGGTCCATTCTGGTTACGCCTGACGGGTGGTGAAGGCGTCAAAGAGTATATCTGGTCGCTGCTCAAGTAGGGGGCAACCGGGCCGCTGCATCGCGCCCTTTTCTGTAAACCCCAACATTATTCGGCTCATGGCCACTTTGGGGGCTTGGTACTCGCTTGCATAGAACAGCAAATTGACAAGTAATGATAGAGTTTCTTCTGGAAGAAACTCTCGAAGATTGTTTTGTCACGAAGAGTGAGGTTGTAATGGAAGGGACTACCCTGCTTCAACTACCAGAAGGGATGCTGGTTGATCAGATCCACATAACCGAAAACGGTCTGGTGATCGAGGTCGTTGCCACTTCTCCCACATCGTGTTGTCCACTGTGTTCTGAACCATCATCGTCGATCCATTGTCACTATCGCCGGACCCTGCGTGATGTCCCCTGCGCGGGCTGTTGTGTCCAGTTCCACCTCGCGGTCCGCAAATTCTCCTGTCGCAACCCCTACTGTGAGCGGAAAGTTTTCGCCGAGCGTTTCCCCAACTTTGTGGAGTCATGGGCCAGAATGACCATCCGACACTGCCAGCAGATCACCTCCATCGGGCTGGCAACCAGTGGCAAAGGTGGCACTCGTTTGGCCGCTCGGCTGGGGCTACAAACGACTCGCCAAACAATTCTCCGTCACATCATGGTTCTGCCCGATAGCTCTGCCGGAGTGATCCTTTGCCGCGGGCCTCGAGAAAGACACAGACGCCGTGAGAGCGGGTCTCACCTGGCACTGGAGTAGCGGAATGGTCGAGGGACACGTCACCAAGTTGAAATTGATCCGCAAGACAGGGATATGGCAAGGCAGGCTTTCCACTGCTGCGCAAGCGGGTGCTTCATGCAGTGTAGCTGCAAGGGAAAAGCCTTTGAGCTTGGACACCTCTCGCTCTTAGTCTAACCGGAGAATAAATTCTTCAACCTCCTCGCCACGTGCGTTGGAAAATCCCTGACCCTCACCGATCCTTGTGAAGCCGCATTTTTCCAAGACGCGCAGCGAGGCGCTATTGTCTTTGGCCGCACGAGCATACAGGGGACGCACCTTGATGTGTTTGAGAAACGCTGAGAGCGCCCTAGTAGCAATCCCCTTGCTCCAGTAAGGCTTCCCAATCCAGTAGCTGACTTCTATTTGCCCATCTTCATCGACATAGCTCAGGACCGAGCCAGCCACATGCCTCTCGAAG
>JACDAE010000208.1 GCA_013695595.1 Ktedonobacteraceae bacterium
CCATAATGTAGGGGTGCGATGCAGCGGAGCGCAATAAGCCCCGGTCTGCCGACGTTCGCCCACAACATTATTCGCTCTGTGTGAACAGATCTATCGGCATTGAGCTAAAGTTGCCTGTGCCGAGCGATTCGACCATCATACGCAGGGGTCCCTGCTCGATAGAGATGCGCATGAGAGCGCGCGGGAAGCTCTGTTCTATTACGGGCACCTGAGAATCTGGATGCAGGGCAGTGGCGGCTGCACTGAGCAACGCAACATCGTTATCGCGTCCAGCGAAGCGCAGGAGAGCGGCCTGGCGACGCAGGCGAGCCTCATAGAGCAGACGCCAACGATCATCAGTCACCTCTGTCAGCGCCTCTGTAATCAGTGCCTCCAGCATCAGTTTCTGATCTTCTTCCTTCTGCTTTGTTTTCCTCCCACCTTTGCTACGTGGACGCTTCCCGGTTGAAGATGTTTCAAGGATAGTGTGTGCAGCCCAATAGCGCTTCATATAAGGCTCAATGCGTTCTGGTGGCTCATAGATCCAGGAGAGAAACTCAGTCATTTGATAAATTTCATCGCCGCGTTTTGCTAATGTGAGCGTTTCCTCATCAAGAGCATGGGGCTCCAGAATCGTCGCGAAATCCTTTTTCGCGGGAGGCTCCATGCCCTCGATCAAAGGACGCCAGATGGAATACGCGATGGGCAGCTTATGGCGGGTACGTTTGCTGAGGGTGTATGCTTCTGCAACGAGTTCCTGGCCGTAGGAAAAAGGCACCTCAAAGCTGCCGAAGCCCTGTTCGTCCAGATCATCGACAAGGGCATCCCAGCGCTGTATTTCGATTTCATCAACACCGTAGCAATCTTTTATGCCCCATTCATCCTGAAAGAGCACATTGACCCCTTTGAGGCGACCATCGGGCCGTTTCCAGGAAAGCATAATCAATTGTGCCCCGGAGCCATCGATAAAGCTGACCCGAGCCACGTGGCAGGGTAACTGCTGGCGACGTGCCCCGGCCATTGCCACATCTTCTACGCCAGGCATTGACTGCATCGTCAGGCGGCCCAGAGCAGATCGGGCGTGCTGTTTGAGTGCGCGATTAGAAGTATTTGTGATTAGATAATTAAAAGCTGGAATAGTTTGTTGGGCTGCGATAGGACCTAGTTGCTCAAGTGCGTCGATTACCGCCGTCGCGATTTTGCCAGATTGGTTCTCCAGCAGAGGAATAAGCAGATTGGTTGCGCGTGGATCATTACTGTTCCCAAGCCACGCGACAAAGGAAAGGCGGCGTTCAAGTGGCATGGAAACAACATCCTCCAGTACAGATTCCACGCCCATTTCGCTCTGCCCGACCATTTCAAGCAGGCGCATCTGCATCTGTTGCATCGCCGTTGTAGGATCATTCAAGTACTCGATGATGCCATCATCCGCCATCTCGGAGCCTAATTCTTTCAGGATAGGAGAGAGAGAGAGTTTTGCCATATCGCTTACAGTTGGATCGGTTACAAAGTCTTCCAATTCTTCCAGGTCAAAATCGGTAGCAAGTTCAGAGAGAATTAAGATAGCTGCCGCGTGTGCAGATGAGTCGCTACTGCGCAGCAGGTGCATTACCTTTTCACGAGCGCCTTCGGTCCATTCTTCGTCCAGGCGATCAAAATAGTGCGAAAGTGTGTCAGGATCGATATCGTCACGACGACTGATAGCAAGTAAAATACTATCAATACTATCCTGTGGAGGTCCTTTTCGTCCTCGAGGCATCATTTTTCTCCTTATAAAAGTAGGAGTAGTGAGTAGTAGTACAGGCGGCCCACAGGGGAAACACCAATGGACGCCATTGTACCACGTTGCCGCCGCCGCGTCGAGATGATTTTTCGTCAGATTTTTGCAATTCCGCTCTTAAATAGAGAAAAAAGCATTTATGGGAAAGAGAGCTGACATAATTATACTACATCTAGAAATACCCTTCTTCTGCATAAAATCTTTCAGGGCGAACAAGAGTGGAAGCGGCGGGGGCTTTGAGAACATGCAATGCCTCTGGCAAGAGAGCCAGGCTACACAAAAAATCGTCATGCCCATCAGCAGGATCGACATAAAAATTCAAAAGGTCAGATCCTGGCAAGCTATAACGGGCCGAGCGTAATTGCTGCCAACATTCAGCACTGATCTCTTGAGGCGCATCCACCGAACTGTAGAGTTTGAAACGATTATTGTTAAGAAGAGCAAGCAACTGATATGCCAGGCGCGACTTGCTACTGCGCGAGAACACAAAGGGAATGACCCGTTCAGCGCCAAAGCGCTCGACTAGCAGAGAGGCAAGGCCAGCACCCAATCCGGTCGCATCGATGGCAAGCGCCCGAATACCCCAGAGGTCCATCATGGTCAGCGTGCGTGCATACTGCTGCATGTAGGGCACCCCGGTCCACCATTCCTGATGGACAACTTCAATGATAGGGAGATTCAACTCGTTGTAACGCACATGGCCGATGCTCAAGACAGTGCTATCGCGGCGCGTATTTGCGTGGTGCTTTTGCGTCATAAGAGAGAGCTCCGGGTTGGCGCGGTCTTCGCCGGCGACATCCATACCGGCGATATAATACTCGGCCTCCTCTGGTGTTTCTTGCCAACAATGTGTGCCCTGAAGTTGTGTGCGTTGCAGCGCGTTCAGAAAGTAGCCCGCACCGTTGATGGGATGCAGGAGATATTGCGTCTGGATGGCTGGATGGTCTTCACCCAGGCGTGCAATCTCCTGCCCTACAAAAGAGTGATAGGCAGGGTTAAGGGCAGCGAGCGTATGCCAGTTATATTCAAAGTGTTGGCGCTGGCCCGTCAGGCGCTCCAGTTCAAGGTTAGCGGCGCGTTGTTGAGCTAATAGGGTAGTATCGGACCAGGCGGTACCATAGAGCACCGTTGTCGCATTACAGGTCGCAGCCATCGGGCGAAAATCACGCTCATACTTCTCACGTGCGACATCCTGGGCTTCATCGATCTCCAGGAGAATATCAGCGGTTGCACCGACCACATTGCTGGTAAGGCCAGCGGAGAAGAACATAACACGTGGACCGGCGTGGGTTCGCACCAATTTGGGTTGCGGATAGGGAGCAAGGCCGACAATGTGGCCCTCACTCTGCCAGATACAATCGCGCGTATAGGGTGTATCGAGCAGAGAAAGCAGGCGCAGGCGACTATTGATAATTTGCGGATTGAGGGTTGGTGCTGCCTTCACGATTGTTCCTTGTGACATAAACATCAGCAAAAAGGCTTCGAGCACCGCCGAAAGCTGATTTTTGCCCGACTGCCGCGCCATCATCACAGTGAAGATGCGGCCCTGCCGCGCCAGAATGGATGTGAGAATAGCTTCGGCAACTTCGGCCTGATAAGGATAGAGTGGTTTGCCAAGAACAGTAGCCGCGAACTGCGCGATGGGCGAGGAAGATTTTTTCATGATTGATTGGTGGGGGAGAAAGGAATGGAGAAACAAGACAACAAATCTCTACGCAGGAGGTAATGCTCTGTCAACGCTCATGGATGGTTTTTTCTCCTGTAGGGGAGCCATTGAGTATCCCGTGTGGGCGTGCAATAACGTTTGACAGAGTAGTAGTGTAGCATGGAAAAAAAGGAAAGGCAAACGAAAACACATACACAGGTGCCACTCAGATTTTCGCATCGGGACCATATACACTGTAGGGAAGCCATTTATAATTCCGGGTTGCTTGATTGATTGGTAACCCTGGAATTATAAATGGCTTCCCTACAGTGTATGTGGACAAAAAACTTATGAGAGAGCTGTCGCTTTAAACGCTGAGATCGAGAGTATCGAGCTACCTTGAACCTGCATACGCATACCTGCATATCCAGATGTGAACGTGCTATCTTTTACGAGAACCATCCAGCCGCTCGGCTCCGTAGTCCCTGCAGGCCACACATTCACACCTATGTTGGGACCCGATGCGCGGAAATTGATCGTATAGGCCGTAGCGGCTTTGGCCGCAAATGCACGCTGGCCCAGAATCGTTGTTGTACCATTCACCTTCTTCTGAATGATAAGACTTGCTCCATCGACATAGGCTTTATACCAGTTATTGCCATCAGTCCAGTGGAGAACGGCCCCAAAGTTATTGCCCGAAAAGCTACTGATGGAGCCGGTGAAGACCACATCGGTGTTAAAGCCCACCGAGCCTAGTACTGCACTATAGCTATTACTGCTATTCGAGACGGTACCCTGGTTGCCAGCAATAGAGAAGGCGCTCACCGTATTCGCATCACCGGCCCATGTGTGGCCGTCAGATGCCTTGCCCCACAGACTCTGGTTGGCGCGATGGAAGCTATCCTGCCCCAGAACGGTACCAGGAACGGGGGTCGGAGTGGGCTTCACCGTCGCTGTCGGTTTCACTGTTCCGGTAGGAGTGGGAGTGCTTCCACCAGAGGACGGCAAGGCAGCATGCCCAAGTTTGTTTGCGAACTCCTCGGTGAACCACAGATTATTGGATGCATCGATATTAAGACCATCATGAGGATGGCTATTCGTTGTTGGCGTGTTATAGAGCGAGAATGTGGAAGAGCCAGGTGTAAACGTGCCAAGAACGCTCTGTAACGAATCCGTAAACCAGACCGCACCACTTTTATCGACGGCGATACCTGACGTATGTGTACCACAACTGGCGCAGGTAGGGGTGTAAGGGTATTCGGCGACCCCGGCAGTTGTACCAGGAACCGCCGCTGCAATCACAAGCTTCCCAATTGCACCGGGCCAGCCTTCAGACCACCAGACATCTCCCTTTTGATCAGTTGTAATCAGGTGGGGAGTGAGTCCACTGGTTGAGCCAGTACGAATTTTGTATTCGTGCAAAACATGTTGAGCCGTATACTCAGCAACCTGCGCAACAGAAGAGTTATTCTCAGTAAACCAGACGTTATTGGCGGAATCAACCGTGATGCCATAAGGCTGTGAGTTTGGCTGTGCCGTTGCAATTTCTGTAAATTGGTGGGTCGACGGATTGAAAGAGCCAATTTTATTGACATAGTGCTCAGTAAACCAGACGATGCCATTTGAGTCGACTGCAACACCCCAGGGACCTGAACCAGCGGTAGGAACCGCCCATTGATTGAAAGTATTTGTTGAAGGGTCGAACATGCCTAGGGAATTACTCATTGGCATGGGAAACCAGACACGCCCCAATTTATCAAAGGCCAGGAAAAGAGCTTGCCCGAAACCAGTCGGGAACTTATATGCAACAGGCCAGGCACCAAACTGGGGATTATAGACATTCATTTGACCGGGAGCAGTGCTCCCACATTGAGGAGAGGGATCACAACTGGGCGTCGCGATCCAGACTCGACCAGTGCTATCAAAAGCGGTGCCCCAGGGGTCCCAACCTCCGCCTTGTGTATACATATCAGTCACAGTGGGAGCCGCTATCTGTGCAGACGTATTGTGCAGAGGCCCAATAAAAGCCAGAGCAGCGCCAGCAATGAGGAGAGCTATAGCCAGCAGGCTAAATAAAATTTTCTTGTGCATTATACGCGTGATCTCCGCAATAAGCTATTTCAGCAACGATTATTAAACTCTTCCCTTCGATTGTGAGAAAAGCATAGAAAAGAGGTAAAACGAGTGAAATCAGAATTGACTGATGCCCATTTTCTCGTAAATGACTAGATAGATAGAAATTGTCTTCATTATCCTCTTATTGATCAAACGGAACAAGACACCAAAGTATCAGAAAAATAGTTCTATTGGTTCTCTCTGTTTTTAACAAATTACTATTGGTTCATAGAGATAGAATTAAGAAAAGAAAAGGAGGAAGCACTGAAAAAGGAAAAATAACCTGATTCTTAATACTTTTTTTATAATCAAGAAACGAAATTTGATGGCTGAACTGCATTATACTGCCATTTTCGGGGGGCGTAAGAAGTAATGGAGCAGGACAGGAAGGAAAAAAGGCATTAAAAAGGCATTAAAAAGTTCGGGCTTTCTATCTGTAATTGAGAGAAGGGAAGGGTTGAAACTGAATTGACAACTTGACAGAATAGGAAATTCTGGTAGATTATTCCACAAGACAGGGATATTACTGTACACTTCTCTAGACGCTTTGTATATCCAGGAGAGGTGCGTTCGTTTATTCAACTCTCGCGTTTCCAGGGGTGACCGGGGAACAATTTAGAGAAAGTTAAAAAATGCCTCCTGCCATGAGAAGGGATTAATATTTTCTATGTTCAAATTCCTGAACAATATGCCGATCTTCCGTCGCCTCTTCATCATATTTGGGTTGGCGACGATTATACCAGTGATTGTAATATTAGTGCTGGGAAGGTTTTTTTTGAACTCGCTAGATCAGCGTAGCCAGGCAGTTTCAGCGAGTTCTCAGGCACAGAGTCTTGCAGCACAAGAACAAGACAATCTTCTGCGTATGAATGCGTTACTAGGAGAACTGAATAGTAACACCTTCGCAGTAACAAGTAAGATTGTAACCGATCCTTCACTTGTTGCTTCGGGAGCACTTATTAATAGCGAAATCACAGCACGAGAAATTGACTTTCAGCAGAATTTACAGGCATACGACGCCAACAGCGAGATTGCTGCCTCTCCTAATATGAGTACAGTGCGTACCATTATTCAACAGGATAATCCTACTGTTCTTGATGCTCAAGGCAACAAGATTGACATTATCCAGAACCAGAAAGATAATCTAGATAATGTCATTCAAACGGACTGGCCCGCTTACCAAAAGTTGCAGGACACGGTACTGGCTCAGATCACAAAGCTGCAAAATAATCCTCCTACCGTGCAAGCTGATATCAATACGCAATATCAAAACATTTACATCAACCTATATCGGGCGAACAACGCATTTACGGCGCTAAAACAGCACTGGCAGAATGTAGTGAACGATGCGACCACCACAGAGAATACGGTTACACAGGTTGGAGCATCTCAGACGCAAGCGATCTTTATTGCAACCAGTATCGCTATTGTTTCGATTCTGTTGATCATATTGCTTGCCGCATTGATTGTGAACTTTACCATCATTCAACGCCTTGGTCGTCTGGCATCACTCACCCGCAAGTTTTCCACCGGTGATACAAGTGTACGTGCAGATGTAGTGGGACGCGATGAGATCCAATTGGTTGCAACATCGATGAACTCAATGCTAGAGAATATCGTGAGCCTGATCCGTGCAGCGGAGCGGCAACGTGATGAGTTGCAGACACAGGTTGAGAAGTTGCTGGGCGAGGTCAGTGGTGTTGGTGAGGGTGACCTGAGCGTTCAGGCACAGGTCACTGCTGGTACATTGGGTGCGCTCGCCGATTCATTCAACTATATGATTGAAGAGTTAAGTAACCTGGTGGTACGAGTTAAAATGGTAGCAGGAGAGGTCGAGAATGGTACTGCAATGACCTTAGAGCGCATGACGCAACTGGTCTCCTCTGCCGATACACAAATTAGCCAGATCAGGCAGGCGACTACCGAAGTTGAGCATATGGCCCGTTCAAGTAGCCAGGTTGCTGAGCGAGCACAAAATCTCTACAATAGTGCGCTTGAAGCACGTGAGACGGCGCAAACAGGGCGTCAGTCGGTACAGTTATCAGTTGAGGGTATCGGGCGTATTCAGGAATATGTGCAGAATACATCGAATAAAGTGCAGGTATTGGGAGATCGCTCCCGTACCATTAACAATGTCGTTGATGTAATTGCCAACATTGCGCATCAGACCAATCGTCTCTCGCTCGATGCCGCTATTCAGGCCGCAATGGCTGGCGAAAGTGGTAAAGGTTTTCGCGCTGTTGCAGACGATATCCGCCGCCTTGCAGAAGAGGCTAAGACGCAGACAAATGCGATTACTCAGCTTGTGAGAAGCGTACGTGAGGACATTGGAGCCCTGGCGATTTCGATGAAAGATACTGAGCGCGAGACGACGGCGGGCACAAGCCTTGCTCAACAAACGGGCCTTTCACTGGATGCCATCTTTAGCGTCGTTGAACAACAGGCACAGGAAATTGCGACCATCAACCAGGCTGCAAGGCAGCAGTCACAGTCATCAAATACGGTTGTGCAAATCATGCAAGGTGTTTCTGCATCTACGCTCCAAAATACATCCAGCACACATGCTGTAGAGCAAAGCATGGAGCGTCTCGCTCGTCTTGCACAACAATTACAGGCGTCAGTTGGAGCTTTCCGGCTACGTAATACGCGAGCGAATACGATGGGGAACAGAAATGGAGAAGGGTCGCAGCAAAATGGCAATATGCCACGCCGGGGTCCCAATAGTCGCCCTCTTCCTACATTTGCTGAGGCTGTTCAAATGGGTGTATCGGGAAAATTACCTGCAGGGCCAGCTCCAGTAGGGGGCAATGGTGCCTTTATTCCTTATCCTTCATCTCAGCCACAAAGACGTGATGATGGACAAAGGCCCTATTCAATGCCTTTATCTAATCAGAATGGTAATCCCACTCAGCGATGATAGAAAAGTTGCTGATGGGAGCGGTAATGCTGCCGTAAGATAATACAGAGGAACCCAATTACTATCGTCTTTTACATGAAATGGTGTATTTGCCCTGTAACGTAAACAGTGTTCTCAACTGGGTAGTATATAGTGGCACTCGTTGCAGGGGAAGAGTCTCTGATCATCTCTATTTTTTGTTACCGCTATCAGGTGCGTTATGTGGATGGTAGGATGCTTTCTCACAACGTGCCTCTGTAAGGAGAAGAAGCGTGTCAATACGTTCTACTGGAGTAATCAATAAAATTTTCTCGGCAGTTGCCGCCGCTGGCTTTATATTGTCAGTACTTGCCGCCTGTGGTCAACAGACCAACAGTGGCCCCACGAATAGCAGCAAACCAATCGTGATCGGTGCCTCTGTATCCACTGCGGGCGACTTCTCAGCTGACGGACTCCCTACAAAACAGGGGTACCAGTTGTGGGCCAACGAGATTAACAAACAGGGAGGCCTCCTTGGCAGGCAGGTCAAGCTAGATCTGGTGAGTGATAATAGCACCGGTGAAAGCGCTACGACCGCATATAATAAGCTCATCAGTCAGAACCACGACGATCTGACAGTAGGGCCATTCGCCGACGCGACAGCAGTAGCGGCTGCACGCGTAGCCAGCCGCTCTGGTTATGCTTTGATCGATGGATCAGGGACGGCACCAGACGATTTCACGCATGGTTTGACCAACATGTTCTCCGTCTCACTTCCTGCGACGAATTACATGGTCAGTTTTGCGAATTACATCCTGTCGCTCCCAGCAAACCAGCGACCGAAAACGGCTGCCTATCTGTCACAGGATGATCCGTTTCTCAAACCACAGGTACAAGGAGCACAGAAGATCCTGGAAGCCGGTGGTGTTCAGACGGTCATCAGCGCGATGGATGGTGCTAAAGGCGTCTATCCAGCAGAGACGACCGACTACACCCCTTATGTACAGGCAGCTATCGCGTCCAAAGCCGATATCGTATTAGTGGGTACGGTAACTCCTGACTCTATTGCTTTTGTCAAGGGCTTCAAGCAACAGCATTACAATCCAAAAGCACTGCTTTTCGCCAGTGGCCCTGACCAGGGTTCTCAGTTCACCCAACCCATTGGAGGAACGAATGTTGCTGAGGGTGTATTTGTGCCGAATGGTGGCTGGTTTGCCGATATCAACACCTATCAGAATGACCAGTTCCAGAAAGACTATATTGCAACCTATGGGGGCACGGCCCAGGATATCAGTTCAGATACAATACAGGCATATTCAGTGATGCAGGTATTGAAGCAGGCCGTTGATAAAGCAGGGAGCATCGATAACGGCAAAATTATGCAGCAGTTGCGCACAAACACATTCAACACATTGCAAGGGCCAGTTAAGTTTAAGCCAGATGGAGAGAACTCAGTTGCGGTCGCATTCCTCTTCCAGTGGCAACAAGGAAAACTGATCCCTGTATATCCTCAAAACAATGCTCAGAAAAACCCTGAGTATCCAAAGGCACCATGGGCTTAGTCATCTGTAGCGTCTCATAGATAAGTACATAACCGTGGAAGGGATCGATATTCCCTGCCACGGTTACATTATGCAAACGAATCATCAGTTCACAGTAGCAAGAAGGTGTACCCGTGACACTCATCATTGAAGCAATCATCTTAGGAATATTGACAGGCAGTGTTTACGCACTGATGTCATCAGGGCTGACCCTGATTTTCGGAGTGATGGACATCATCAATATTGCTCAGGGCATCCTGGTCATTGTTGGTTCGTACCTCAGCTATTCACTAGAAAAATATTTACATATCGATATCATATTGGGCCTTGTGCTGACTATTCCTACCATGTTTTTGTTGGGGATGGGCATCGAATGGGCATTTATGCGTAGAATCAAAAAAGATCGAGTCATGCTCTCGATTCTGGTAACATTCGCCGTGGCCCTGATTCTTGAGGGAATACTCAATTTCATTTTCACCGCCAACTTTGTACAACTTCAGGCCCCTTATATCGATGCGGCATTCCCGATTTTTGGCTTTTACCTTCCGTACATCTATCTCTTTGCCTTCCTGCTTAGCATGGTTCTGCTCCTTGTCCTCTACTTCCTGGTATATCGCACGAAGTTTGGCTTTGGTCTGCGTGCATCTATGCAGGATCGTACGGCAGCAGCACTGATCGGCATTGATGTGGAACGTGTGCAGACGATCACCTTTGGCATAGGTGTGGCTCTGGCGGCGGCGGGAGGTATGGCCTATGGAGCCACTAATCCGTTCAATGCGGCAGCATCATATGACCTCATTTCGCGTTTGCTCGTCATCATTGTTCTGGGTGGAATGGGAAGCCTGCGCGGGGCTCTAGTGGGTTCTTTCGCCCTGGTTATTATTGGAGATGTCACCGATGTCGTCTGGTCACCTGTCTGGGCAAGCACGGTCTTCTTTGTCTTCCTGATTATTCTCTTACTCTTCCGTCCTCAGGGTCTATTCGGGCAGCTTGAAGGGAGAAAGCAATGAAAACATTCAAAGTAGGCGGGTTGATTGTATTGCTGGCTCTGTTGCTTGTCTTTCCATTGTTTGTTTCTGACCCGACCTACACCGGGATCGCCGTCTTCACCCTCATTTTTGCAGGGGCGGCAACGGCATGGAATATCTTTTCTGGCTATACCGGCTATATCTCGCTGGGTCACGCCATTTTTTATGGCGTTGGTGGCTATGCCCTCGCTATCATGTGTCAGGATTGGCATATCGAGGGTGGATATGCACCATTCTTGCTTCTCCCGGTCGTGGGATTGATTGCCAGCGCCTTCGCTCTTCCTCTAGGATGGATTGCGCTCCGCACCCGCCGTCACATCTTTGTCGTGTTTACCATTGCTTTATTCTTCATCTTCCAACTCCTGGCTTATAACCTCTCAGGTGTTACCAACGGATCATCGGGTATGTTCCTACCCTCGCCTGCATGGAGTGCTGATTTCTTCAATATACCGTTCTACTATGTCGCACTGGCTGTGCTGATCATTGGCTTTGGTGTCTCCTGGTGGATACGCAATTCGAAGTATGGACTCTGCCTGCTGGCTATTCGTGACGATGAAGACCGGGCGTTGAGCCTGGGTGTGAAAACAGGGGCGTATAAGCTGTTCGCCTATGTTATCTCAGCCTTTTTTGTAGGTATTGCAGGTGCGCTGATTAGCTACTTCATCGGGTCACTCTACCCTGCCTTTACCTTCAATCCAGCCTTCGATGTCACTGTTGCCTTAATGGTAATACTAGGAGGAATTGGCACCCTTGGCGGTCCTCTTCTGGGAGGATTGCTATTGGAGCCCCTTCAGCAATACTTGACGGCTCAGTTGGGAACGGTTGGTCTGGACCTTATCGTGTTTGGTGGGACCTTGCTTGCGGTCATTCTTTTCCTACCAGAAGGAATTATACCGACGCTCAGTAAGCGATGGAGAAAACGCATGGCCGTTCGCAACAATACAGCCTCTTCCGTTATCCGAGGTCGGGGGACAGAGGATGTGTTACCATCAGTAAGTCGACAGGGAGGAAAGGGGTAAAACATATGAGTATGCTAGAAGCACAGGGCATTACCAAGGCATTTGGGGGTATCCGCGCCCTCGATGGCTGCTCAATCAACGTTGAGCAGGGTTCTATTACAGGCTTAATTGTGCCGAACGGGTCTGGAAAAACCACACTTTTCAATGTCATCACAGGGTACGCACAGCAAGATAGTGGATACATCCGCTTCAAGGGCGAAACGCTGAAAAAACAGACTCCTGATAAAGTGTTTGGCATGGGTATTGGCCGCACATTTCAATTGACGCGCATCTTTCCACGCCTCACCGTGATGGAAAATATGCATGTCGCCGTTCAACGC
>JACDAE010000211.1 GCA_013695595.1 Ktedonobacteraceae bacterium
TGGTGCGACACGTCATATTGCCCATCACGTCGTAGCTGGCGTACTGATTGGGCACGCTACTTAGAGAGGTGGCGGCATGCACATGCGCGGCATCCCCATAGACCATCGTGCCTGCGTCACCGCTGATCATGCGATCGGCGGCATCATAGGCGTAGACATGCGAATACCCAGGGGTGGTGCTGCCAGTGGGAGGAGATCCACAGTGATCGGCTCCCAGCGGCGTTCCAGTATTGCCAGCCCAGGTGAGACGGCTCAAGGCGTCATAACAGAAGGATTGGGTGTCGGTGACGCTGCTCCCCGTCGTGGTGGGCACCGTGGAGGTGGTTTGCAGCACGTTGCCCACATTATCCAGAGTGCGCGTCAGACTCCACAGGGGTGCACTGGCTCCGGTGACGGTGGCGCTGCTGCTGATCGGTCGCAGGATACCATCATAGCCGAGCGTGGTGCTGAACACGGGTGTTGGGACGCTGGCTTTGGCTCCATTGCCACCAATATCCAGACCAGAGAGTTGCCCCGTATTGGTGTAGTTGATCTGTCCGCTCAGGAACGCAACGGGATCGCTGCTGCTCGTGTCCCCAAAGTACAACGAGCGCAGATAGCCTGCATTGTCATAATTGGAACTCAGGATCTCTCCATTGGGATACGTCAGGCTGGTGACTGCGCCCGCGTCGTTGTAGCTCATCAACGCGGTCTGCGTGGTGGTCTGTCCATCGGCGGTTACCGAGAGGCCGCTGTTCGTGGTCTGCCCACGTGCATCGTAGCCATAACAGCGCCAGCCATTTCCGACAGCATTGCTGAAGGTCTCGACGGTGGCTCGTCCCACGGGATCGCTACTGCCGGTCGGAGCACTACAGGTAGCAGGAAACGGCTCGTTGGGGTTGCTGCCGTTGCTGTAGCTATCGTAGAAGTAGGTTGCGTACGCACTGCTCTGACACGGCGTGACCTCTTCTCGAATTGATGTTTAGACTAATTTGGCTTCGATCGGCCTGGGAAGCCGCTTAAGCTATCCTTTCATAAAAAGGTATGAACCCGCTCCACAGGCCGATCGAAGCCAAATTAGTCTAAAGCCCTACGACCCTTTGAGGTCAGAGATGAGCATGAAAATGAGGTACACTAAAGCTGGAGGAAGGTGCCAGGGCCGGATCAGACGAGTGATGCTCTGAGCTCGGGTCTAAAGCTGGCCTGGGTGCGACCAGAAGAGATGATTGTTGCTACGCTCCGTAAGGGGCCAAGCACGCGTAGGAAACTTGTGAACATTTGCGCACCTCACGTTCCTCTACACGAGAGAACATCAAGACAGATCAGAAGGAGGAGAACTCATGCAAGTTGTCCATCAGCGCTGTTGTGGCCTTGACGTCCACAAGAAGACGGTTGTCGCCTGTGTTCTGATTATGATCGCTTCAGGAGAAGTTCAGAAGCATATTCGAACCTTCTCAACGATGACGGTGGACCTGATTGCTCTAGCCGATTGGCTCAAAGTCTTGCAGGTGACCCACGTTGCCATGGAATCGACGGGCGTCTTCTGGAAACCCGTGTTTAACCTCCTGGAAGCCGATTTCTCCGTTATTCTCATCAACGCCCAGCATATGAAGGCGGTTCCAGGACGAAAGACGGACATCAAAGACAGTGAATGGATTGCCGATTTATTACGTCATGGGTTGCTTAAAGCCAGCTTTATTCCCCCTCAACCCATTCGGGTTTTACGAGAGTTAACCCGGTATCGCAACAGCCTCGTGCAAGAACGAGCGCAAGAAGTCAATCGCTTGCAAAAAACGTTGGAAGGGGCCAATATCAAGCTTGCGGCGGTGGCTACTGATGTGTTGGGCAAGAGTGGCAGAGACATGATCCAGGCGCTCATTGGCGGAGTCACCGATCCCGAAATGCTGGCTGAGTTAGCACGGGGACTCTTGCGCAAAAAACTGCCCGCGTTACAGCAAGCCCTCTTTGGGCGAGTGCAACCTCATCATCAGACCCTTCTGCGCCATATTCTGGCCCATATTGACTTTCTGGAAACGCAGCTTTCCCAGTTGTTGGCAGAGATTGAGAGCCAGATCGTTCCCTACACCAAAGAACGGGAATTACTCACGAGCATCTCAGGCATTTTTGGAGACGACTGCGGCGATCATTCTTTCAGAAATTGGGGCCGATATGTCAGTTTTCCCTTCTGCCAAGCATTTAGCTTCTTGGGCCGGCGTCTGCCCAGGCAATCGTCAAAGTGGAGGGAAGCGCTTGAGCGGAGCAATCACTGGGGGGAATCCATATCTGCGCTCTGTGCTTACTCAGGCTGCCTGGGCCGTTTCTCATACCAAGAATAATTACTTATCTGCTCAGTATCATCGCCTTGCCCGGCGCATTGGACGCAAGAAGGCAATCGTTGCGCTTGCCCATACGCTTCTGGTGATCATTTATCATGTCTTACAGACCCAGAAACCCTACACTGAATTGGGGGCCGACTATTTTGACAAGCTGGATACCACACGCATTCAACATCATCATATCCACCGTTTAGAGCAACTGGGGTTCACGGTGACGTTGACTCCAAAGGAGGTCGCGTAGCCCTTCAATCATCGCCCAATTTGAGGAGAGAACGTCTCCATCCCTCTCTTCCTTTTTCTCCTCTTGCACATGCTTGAGGAAAGAGCCTTGTTGCCGTTTTTGACTCTTTTTTTCTCTTTCAGATCCAATTGCGAGCTTTCTTTGTCTCGTTGTCACTCTCTTTTCTCCATGTTGCTTCGTTGGCTACAACTGAAGGGGGATTTTCGTAGGAACGTCAACTCGAAAGAAAGAGCGAGTACACAATTATCTTGTCTACTCGCTTCCTCATCGATCAAGAAATGGGTCTCTTCTTTCAAATTACCTTAGAGTGTGCCGTAAAGACACTGGATAGTTGATAGAAAAAGAAAGGATGAATGCAAGCGAGAAGAAAGGATTAAATACAATATGAAACCATTTCATCTGAAAACCGTATCTGACCGATCTGGCGAACACCCAATGGGAGCTTCTTGCTCTCCTGACCTCGCCTAACACGACTCAAGAGACGATTCAGCAACGTGAAGTTGCCACATGAGAGTTCGCCCAACAGCGAAGCACTCATTCAGGTTGCTACCATCCGTCTATTGTTAAAGCGCCTGGCTCCTTTCCATTTCTAATTGTTCATCCTATGACACACTTTAAGTAGTTACGGTAGAGGATTATCAACTTTCCAAGCTACCTCAAGAAAAGAAAAGTCTTGAATATACTTTTCCAATTCGTTCTCAAGTTGCTCTATAGTATAGATGTCTTTTACGTAAATTGAATTTACAAGATCTTTATCTGTCAAATATTTATCACTTTCAACATACTCTTTAAGCACATCATACTTCCTTATCCAGAAGCGTAAATTACGTTGTTCAACATTTAGAGATTTAGAGGGATTAGTAGCTCCTGAAGAGGTTTGGATATATGCACCAATCACAACAAATGTTCTTAGCTCCGGTGAAAATGATCGTATCTCGGCTGCTAAATCGGTCCCAATACTAATATTATTTCTCTGAAACGTACTTAATTTATTCATAACAAAGTCCTTTCTAATAAAAGCGCTATTGCTCTTTTACAATATTCTGGATTTTATTACATATTCACATCAAATTAATCTCAATTTGATGTGAAATGCACCTTTTACAGAATAATACAAAATACGTATTTTTCAATAAATGGATTTTATTGTCAATGATGCAATTTGTAAAAACTCCTTGGAACTCTTACTTAATCCCCTGAGAAGAAGACACGAATATTGTCTCCACCTTCAAATGGGTGAATCTGTAGATGTGGCAAACCACCATGAGGATTACCAGCTCCATGTCCTTGGATCCCTCCCTCAGGATCTAAAACATCATCCCAATGATAAGTACCACGCTTTGATCCAAAGAGATTTTTAGCTTCTGGTCCACTTAAGCCTGAAGTATTTCTATAACCACTTCCTTGATACTTTCCAAGAAAAAGTTCCTCTGCCTCTGAACGACTAGAAACAGTTACATCCGTAGCACCCGCATCGATCGACTGTGCTGCTTGTCTCACTGTTTTGGATGACCAAGGAATATCTCCACCACAATTATGCACAACCCACATTCCCACACCCACCACAAACGTGTGATCCTTCGCCACCTCCAGATTGTACATCGTCTTGACCCCAGGCACCATCCTCCATCCGCTCACCACACCCACCTGCCCATCGGCCTCCACGACATGCATGCCCAACTTGATCTGCCCAACGGGTAAGAACCCCTTCTCGACCGTCAAGAACGGATGCTTCTGGTTGGTGTAAATTCACTCTAATTCATTTATAGTACTAGATAGCATTTAAAACGAATAAAACAGGAGATCAGGTCTCCTTTCTGTCTCTTGAGTAAGAAAGGAGACCTGATTTGTTACCAATTATTTTCAAACAACGCTAGTGGCCTATGACATAGCTCCGTCATCTTGTTTGATGCTATCTTGCTCAGGGATTTTATCTACAATAAGAGGATAGGAATCGTCTTCAAGACTACTTCCTGCATCATAGTGGATATGAGATCCAATAGGATAGTCATCTTGAGACAGTGTAAGCAAATGACGCGCCAAGGATATTAATCCAGCCTTATTCCCTTTAATTACAACTGCATTCGTCCTATCTACTTCAATGGAAAGAGTATATCCATCTTCCCAGATAGACCAGGTACCAGAACGAGCATAAGCAGGCAAGTCAATTGAAACATTGTTCATCTGCCTCTTCTCTTGCTCGACTTTTTTTCGTGCGTACAAAGGAAGTTCAATTGTAATATCTGCCATACCAGCATTTCCTTTCGTTTATTGATATTCGATGAATGAGAATCTGGGAAACTCAAATATACCTTTAATTTAAGCTTCCCAGGACAATTCAATATGTAACACTAAAAACTAATTAAAATGCTATGGTCCATCTGTAAAAAACACATGCATATTTTCTGACAGCATTAATCTTCCAGGCCTTGTAGGATTAGGTTCAAGTATCTCAAAATTAGCATGAGGTGCACCTGCATGGTTCCCCATAATATCGTTTTCTTTTATTCTAAATTGCCGCATTCCATCTTCTGATACAAAACGACCAGGACCATCTCTATCAATTACCTCCTTATAATTTTTGCCAAGAAACTCTTGCCCCGCATCAAGAGTATCATTAATTGTCATTTTAGCCCCGTCAAAGACTTTGCCACCACAATAGGAGCTATTATGAACGATCCATTGTCCAGATCCAACAACGTAAGTATGATCCTTCGCCACCTCCAAATTGTACATCGTCTTGACCCCAGGAACAACCTTCCACCCTGAGATCACCCCGAGTTGCCCACTTGCCTCCACCACATGCATGCCCAGTTTCATCTGTCCAACCGGCACGAACCCTTTCTCCACCGTCAAGAACGGATGCTTCTGGTTGGTGTGGATGACTTCGCTGCTCGGCTTCGTCGCCTTCTCATGCTTCGTGATGGGGGTAAGGGTCAGATCCACGAGATCGTTGTCGTGATTGATCCAGACATGCAGGATCGGCTGCATCTCCATCTTCTTTGTACTCGCATTATAGGCCCACACCTGATCTCCTACCTTCAACGTGCCAATCGCCTGCTCGCCTCTGCTCGTCGCCACCACCGTCGTCGCGACGAAGCTGAGTCCTCCTCCGACACATCCCTCAACGACTTTGGCCGCATCTTTGCCTGCCATCTCCGAAACATCGATGGCCCCCTTCTCGGCAATCTGCGCTCCTATGCGCGCCGCTTGCATCGCCT
>JACDAE010000223.1 GCA_013695595.1 Ktedonobacteraceae bacterium
GAGTATCGGAGTGTGGGGCAAGGTCCTGCGGTGCTGGTCTTGAACGGCGGACATACCAACTGCCATTCACCGCTGGGGCATGAGGCTTTCTTTCTGGCTCAGGGCTATCAATTGATAGTTCCATCAAGGCCTGGTTACGGCAGGACCCCTTCATCCACAGGAAAGAGTGCCGAAGCCTTTGCTGATGCACTGGTGAGTTTGCTTGATCATCTCCAACTGGATCAAGTGATTGTTGTGGGGATCTCAGCAGGTGGACCAACCGCCTTACAACTGGCTGGCCGCCATCCAGAACGGGTCAGCAAGGTGATTTTACAGAACGCAGCAACGGATGGCAGGTATGCCAGTGGCATGATCCGCATTGGAACGTATGTGCTCTTCAATCCCGTACTGGAAGGAATGGTCTGGGCAGCCTTTCGGTGGTTTGGACGTGTTGCCCCTCAGGCTGCCCTCAAAAGTTTGATGGGAGGTCTCACCTGCCTGCCAATCGATCAGGTGCTCTCTACGATGAGTCCCGATCAGCAGCAAGCAGCCCTTGCCTTTTTGCAAGCTTCACGTTCGGGATCAGGATTTCTCCATGACATCCATCATCATTGTGGAGATCTGGGCCGGGTGAGAACTCCTGTCTTCGTCATTACCAGCAAATACGATGGTCTAGTCGATTCATCACATGCTGTCTACGTAGAGAAGCATATTCCTCAGACTCAACGCTTCATTTCTGAGGCTGAGAGTCATCTGATGTGGTTTAGCAGACATAATCATGAGATCCAGGCCAGAATGCAAGTCTTCTTGCACTCCTGAGCTTCCCCCCATTTGAAAGAGTCGGGGAATGCTATCCCGGTTCATCCATTACTTGAATCATTTTGTCCTGTGGCGTATCCTGATCGGCCTTTATACGCCGTGTCTCCCAGTGAGAGTGATCTCCTTCACGCCAGAAGTGAAGATCTATCAGGCAAGATCCAACACGCAGATGCTGAAGTTCAATTTCAGGCAACCAGTCAGGTAACGTAGGATTGACATACAGGCGTTGATGAGGAGCATCGGCACGAAGTCCCAGCATGGTCCGCAGCATGTGGAAGATGCTCCCGGTCGCCCACGCTTGAGGAATATTCGCCCCACCGGGATAGAGGACGGGAAAATCGACCTCACTCTTGCGTTGTACCCCTGCAAAGACCTCTGGCGGACGGTCCGCGTCAAAGTGCTGTGTGGCGTCAAAAACCGCACTAATCACCTTATTGGCTTCTTTTGCCAATCCATAGCGCTTGAATCCTGCTGCAACGATGCCGTTGTCATGCGGCCAGATAGCTCCACGCTGGTAGGCAAGCGGGTTATAGGCTGGATTGGAGCTAGAGAGAGTACGAATGCCCCAACCACTCCACATATCGTCCTGCAACAGTCGCTTTGCCGTTCGTTCGGCCTTATCTTGATCGGCAATTCCGCTCCAGAGGCATTGTCCTGAATTGGAAGCAATGGAGGTAATCTGGTTCTTATCCGCATCCAGTCCGAAAGCAAAGCACCCTTCGTCCTCCATCCAGAACACCTCATTAAATTTGCGCTTCAACGTCTCGGCTTGCTCCTGCAATACTTTTGCCTGTTCCTCATCACCAAGCACTTGAAAGACTTCAGCCATACGCATCTTTGCATCGTAGACATAGCCCTGGAGTTCACACGTCCCTTTCGGTTGTTTTACCTGGCTCCCGTCGGCATAGACGACCGAATACCCTGAATCCTTCCATGCCATATTTTCAGATCCTTGCGAGGAGAAGGTTTTGTATTCTTGAAAGCCATCGCCATCCAGGTCACCGTAGTGGTCAATCCAGTCCAGGCAGCCTTCAGCGACCTGGCGAAACTCTTTCAGTAAACCCACGTCACCCGTCCAGCGATAGGTTTCTGAGAGCACAATCAAGTAGAGAATGGTAGCATCAGCCGTGCCATAATAGGGATCAAAGGGAATCTGGTTGAAGTGAGCAAGCTCACCAAAACGCAGCTCGTGCAGTATTTTTCCCGGCTGAGCATCATGCCAATCATCGCGTTTCGTCGCTTGACGCTCACCCAAACGTTTAAGTGCACCACGTGCAAAGTCGGGGGAAACACCCATGTTTTGATAGGAGACGATCAGGCTATCGCGCCCAAACAGCGTGACAAACCAGGGAACGCCGGCTGCTGGAACCCAGGCATCCTCGGAGACGTCCATGTTATAGATACGAAGGGCTCCCATATCTGCCACCGCTTGCCGATACATCTGCTGAACATCGGCGTTTGAGGTGACAATCTCGGTGCAACGACTCTGCCAGCGAGCCTGTTGTTGATTGAACTGTTCCTCTGGTTGTCCCTGCTCCCGAGACGTATAGATGGCGGGATCAATCGGTTGCCCATGTTCAAGCACATGCACGGCACACGCATGCCACACCTGATTCTGGGCCAGCGTAATCTCGAAAAAGAGCCGTCCATTGGCATAGCTCACGGGGCCGTCGCTGCTCAGAACCTGGTAGTTTGCGACCCGATGAAAATCTTTGTGATCGTAGACCGTACGCAGCCTTTTTTGCTCATGATCCCAAATAGTGACAAGAGATCCCCGTTGTACGATGTCTCCTGACTTCACCTCAAAGATATCAGCAAAATCTGAACGCATCTCCACTTCCAGGATGAACGTCACCTCTTTGCCCGCATAGTTCACGATAGCGAAATTTTCGTAGATACCTGCGCCAATCTCCCGGTTGATCGTAAGCTCGATGGTGTGTTCCGTAATGGCTCCTCCCGCCGTCTGTACAGGTGGATTCGTCAGATGAAAACGTGCGGCGTAGAAGTCAAGCTGACTGGCGTCAATCTCTTTCCATGGCTGCCGATTGATAAAGAGCTGGTAGACGCTCACGAAACGCGTGTCAGCGGCGTAGATGCCTTGATCGCCGCCATTCGCAATCTCGCCGCGATGATCGCAGACGAGAAAGGTATTCCCATGACTGATATGAATACCTTTAGTGCCTACGCGAATTTCAAATGTCATGGCTTCCTCCTGGAATGCAATAATGCTGTTCTATTCTTTCACCTGGTTTATGAATCATCCCAGACTTTTGAAAAAAGATTCCAAAATCACTTGTGTCTGCCTGCCTCGCCGCTACGCGGCTCGCCTGTTTTTTTATGTGGTTTGTGGC
>JACDAE010000225.1 GCA_013695595.1 Ktedonobacteraceae bacterium
GGGTAAGCCCAAGGCCCCCGCCACCACCACCCACACCGCCTCTTACCCCTACTATTGCACTGTCCATTCTTTTTATCAAACAAGGTAGATGAACCGTTTAGTTGGCGACGGGCCATCCGCTGGAACTCCAGCCCAGCACGCCTTCACCGAGAACAGGCTGACCACTGGCATTGTAGTAGTGATAGGTGTAATATGAGATGCCACCCTCATCCAATATACCAACCTGGCCGGGACCATGCACGCTACCATGCGAGGCAAGGAACGTATTGGAACTGTTCGCAGCACCACTCGAACCCACATAGGGACCCGTTACCGATGTCGAACGGGCAACATGGATCAGGTATGTACTGGATGTTCCACTACAACAGCCACCAGTATTCCAGAACAGATAGTAGTAGCTACCATGATGGTAGACGTAGGATGCCTCTTCATGGCCATTTGAAACCGCATGCACCACGTTATCGGCACGTAGCCCATTACTCTTGTTCAGCTTAATCTCAAAGATCTGGGGCTCGGTCGCCTTGAAGATGTATCCAGATCCAAAGGACAACCACATATTGCCGCTGGCATCAAAGTATGGAGCAGGATCGATCGCAGAGTACCGATTACTAGTGTTGGTACCGATTACTTCACCACGATCGGTCCACTTGTAGTTGGACGCACTCGGATTCAGTGTGGGGCTGGTTACAAGGCCGATCGCAGTATAATATTTGTTACCGGCAATGGCATAATAGAGGTAGAACAGGCCATTATTGTAGATTATATCAGGAGCCCAGATGTTGTGACCATCGTTGCCAGGAACCGCTTTGCGAGCCCAGGCAAATGTCCCGGTACTCGGCAGAACAGCCTTGCCATCCGTCCAATGAATACGGTCAGTGGAAGTCTTTGAGGGGATATCATACCCGGTTGAATAGACGTAATACTTGTTCCCGTCTTTGATCATCCTCGATGGATCATGGGAACCAATACTGCCTGTGATAGTGATGGCAGGCGCAGCATGTACCGCTTTTGCAGGCTGCCAGGCAAACACCGCAACCCCAAAGGCCACAAGCACAACTGCCGCAAACGTCAGGGCAGTTTTCGCATGCTTCCCTTTGGGAGGCGTTCCCTCTGACATAACCGTGGAAAGAGTCTTCCTTGTCATAAGTGTCGAATCCTTTCTTTCTACATGTTTTCCTGGCTCCCTTCTGACAATGAAGGATTGCAGGAATACTCTGTTGTTGACATCATCATTACAATATCTGGTTTGACGCCAAATGTCAAGGTTTTGTGAAAATATCAGTCTATTTTTGCACAAAATTTTCACTCGAAGTAGCTTTCAAACGTGGGGATGGGTATAGCAGTGGTACTGAGTACTTAAATCGACGCAACGGATTGACGCTCAATCAGGCGGCATCCAAGTTCAATACGAATGGGGGGCAGATCCGGCTCTTCCACGCGCTCTAAAAGACGACGCACAGCCAGTTTACCGATCTCAGCACGCTCAACATGAATAGTGGTCAGGGGAGGATTCGTGAAAGCAGCAAAACCGATGTCATCAAAACCCATCACAGAAACATCCTGTGGAACGCTCAACCCTGCTTCCTGAAATACGCGTGTGACTCCGATGGCAGTCGCATCATTCACACAAAATACTGCGCTGAAGGATGGATGCGGGCCCGCAAGAAAGGTTTTCATGCGCTCATATGCAACTTCTACCTGCAATGTTCCGTCGAGCATGAGGATTAAAGCTGGATCATACACGATACCAGCCTCTTCCAGAGCCGCTCGGTAACTGGTATAACGCTGCTTGACTGTCGATCTGAGAAAACTGGCAACATGCAAAATCTTGCGATGTCCGTGTTGAATTAAATAACGAACAGCACTAAAAGCCCCGGTTGCATAATCAGGAATAATCGTATCAATCGCAATTTCTTTATCATCAGTATTGATCAAAACTATCCGATGAGTGAGGGTGTATGCCTCTTCAAGAAATGCACGATTATCTTGTGATAAAAAAATAAAGCCATCATGACTGTTACGCTTAATGGTATCTAGCACATATCTGGAGGCCTCAGCACCCGATGCGACATTGATAAGCATAAGATGCATGCCACGTTCATGACACTCTGCCTCTATTCCGGCAATAATACCAGCTTCAAACTGGCCCGCAACTGCACTGATCACCGTGGGCGGCCTGAAAAGCACAATATTTTCTAGCTTTTTTGTCTCAAGTGGGTAGCCCAGATTCTCCGCCGCCACCAGCACACGCTCTCGTATATCTGGACTTATCGTATCTGAATGATTGAGCACGCGCGAAACCGTACTAATGGAAACACCTGCCGCCGCCGCGATTTCACGCTGTGGAAGGCGACGATTAGAAATCTTTTTGCTGGCCTTTTGATACACACCCATAAATTTCTTTTATCTCCAGAAATAGAGTCTATTTATTCTCAAATTATACAATACTTTTGGCAGAAAACTGTCTTTTTCAGCAAATTAACGGACGTTTCTCAAAAAGAATGCGCGACCTCCCCCTATGAGAGAGGATAAAAGCAAGATATATACACAGAAATACCCTTCATCCACCAGAAAAATACACCTCCAGCTACCTCTCCGCGAAAATAGTGCGCA
Source organism: Ktedonobacteraceae bacterium (assembly GCA_013695595.1). Taxonomy (GTDB): domain Bacteria; phylum Chloroflexota; class Ktedonobacteria; order Ktedonobacterales; family Ktedonobacteraceae; genus JACDAE01. Next base: position 2,614 of record JACDAE010000225.1, read on the forward strand.
AAAATTTTCACAGAACCTTGACATTTGGCGTTAAACCTTGTATAGTAAAAACAACGTTAGCGCTAAACCTGCTGGAAACAAAGTTGTTTTATTTAAAAAGAGGATGCTATGGCAAGGCTAGAGGATATTGCTGTCGCCGTTGGTGTGACCGCCACCACGGTTGCTAATGCCCTTAAAGGACGAGGGAACGTCAGTGACGCGACACGGATGCGCATCATTGAATGTGCGCAAGAATTAGGCTATCGCCCAAATGAACTCGCACGTAGCCTGGTTCAAGGGAAAACCTTCACCCTCGGTTTTCTCCTTCCCACAATCGCCAACCCATTCTATCCAGAGATCGCAGAGGCCATTGAACGTACAGCCAGCGAACATGGCTATCAAATGCTCCTGTGCAATTCTTTTTACGACTTCGCACGTGGCCGCCAACATCTCGAACGCCTGGTCAACCGCTGGGTGGACGGCGTCATCGTGATGGGGTCAAGCATCGATCCCGCCGATATATTGGCACAATTTCAACGCGGCTTTCCCATAGTTCTCTGTGACTGGCAGGAGAACGAGATCGCCATCCAGATGCCACAGGTCAGTGTGGATTTCCGCATGGCCGGTGCTCTGGCAGCACAACACCTTATCGCTCTGGGACATCGGCACATGGCGATTATCTTTGACGAACCACAACAGTCTTTGCGCTTTGAAGGCTTTCGCGATACACTCCTGGAAGCCGATCTTGCCCTTCCAGAGGCAATGATTCAAGTGGGACACTCAACGCTGGAAAGTGGCTACAACGCCGCCCAAAAGCTCATTGAGTCTCCTACACGTCCAACCGCGATCTTTGCAACCACCGATTGGATGGCGCTTGGTGCCATGCAGGCGGTCCAGAACGCAGGACTGCAGGTGCCACAAGATATTTCCATTATTGGCCTGGACGACATCACGGTTTCGGCCCATATTCGTCCACCACTCACAACCATCGCGATCCCTAAAGTCCAACTGGCATTTGAAGCGACCGAACTGCTGTTTCGTCTGATAAAGGGTACGCCTGAGCCTCCGCTCTCGCGCTTGATTCAGCCCTCTTTGATCGTACGGCAATCAACAACAGTTCCACCTGATATCTAATCTTGCCATCATTAAATAACGGATCTTTTCTAGACACTTACTACGTTTTTCAGGTCATGGAGAGGCATTTTAAAGAACTCTTCAGCAGGATGCATATACGGATAACCCGTCTAGCATGTCATCCGTATGGCATATCTCAGCCTTTTACCGGCTCAAAGACATAATGGCTCATAGAACAAGAGCAACCTTGGAGGCTTGCAAAGGATGCAGCAGATACAACACAGGGGCTTTTCCCATTTTCCAGCTCTCCTTTATGGGGGAGATTATAACCCGGAGCAATGGATGCTGGAGGATGAGAATGGCGAAAATCCAATCTGGCAGGAAGATCTTCGCTTGATGCGGAAAGCGGGAGTGAACCTGGTCAACCTGGGAATATTTAGCTGGTCCTCTCTGCAACCTGCCGAGGAGATTTTCACCTTTGAATGGCTCGATCGCATCCTTGATCTGCTTGCAGAACATCGGATCTTTGTCGCACTGGGAA
>JACDAE010000239.1 GCA_013695595.1 Ktedonobacteraceae bacterium
ATGTAGGGGTTTCCTATGTGGGCGTTGGGGGGCCGCATGCGCATGAATTCGCATTGCTACTCGTCGGTTTATTCTACAGCTGATTTATCCGCACGTCATGTGCTATCTGCGCGACGTGCGGATAAATCAGCACTGCTACAGGGTACATCTCCTGGTATAGGAAGTTTGGCGGAGTAATACGTGGAGCTATCCCTATGTCAACCAATACATTGACAGAGAGAGCAACTCCTCATTGTGAGTTGAGGAGACGCAAGCAGGCAAACAAAAACACCTGGGTGGGCGGGTGAGACGGCGACGGCCTATTTTCCCATGGGGCTGCCCCCACAGTATCATCGGAGCTGAAGAGCTTAACTTCCGTGTTCGGGATGGGAACGGGTGTGCCCTCTTCGCTATAATCACCAGCTCACCTGCACATACAGGCGTTTCTCTTGACACGGTGTATACTATCATGGACTGCGAAAGTTGTCAATAGTTTTTTGAGAGAAATCTGGAAATTGCTAAAAATTGCTTTTCCATATGATATACTTGCTATAATTCTGTCGGCATAGAGTTACTAAGATGTAGCGTGCCACCCTCCTGACATTGCGCAGTGTTTGTGCGAAGCAGCGCGTCTCCAACATCGATCAAGTGCTTCCCTCTGGACCCCTGGCTGAAGGTGTGCCTGCGTCTGAGTAAGGCAGAAAATGCATGTAAAACAAAGAGGTGGCTTTTCAGAAAACTTGCACAATGAATTGACCCTGGGCAGGAACAAAATAGAGAAAATGATACCTTTGCCACACAAAAGGCCAGTGGCAAAGGTATCATTCTTATCTCAAGGCTGAAGATGCATAAAGCGCTGTTCAAAAGCATATGTGTGCAGTTCATAGCGCCAGATATTCGTATCTCTCCATTCGTAGGGTGCTTGTACGATCTTCTCAAGTGAAGCGTCACTACACCAATACTCGATCGCCCATTTAGTTATTGCATGCCCGATTACTACGATCGTTTTTCCATCATAGTCATGCAGAACGTCACGCAAAAACGCGCCAACGCGTTGCGTTGCCATAAGAACACTTTCCCCATTGGGAAACGGCTCTGTAATACGAGAAGTGCGACGCTCTTCTTCTATCTGAACAATAGATCCTTGTGTCAGATCACCATAGTTATACTCACGGAGCCTGACATCCAACACAAAAGGCAGAGCATGTGCTGAGAATGCAATCTTTGCTGTCGTAGATGCGCGTTGCAGATCAGAGCTGAATATGACATCGAGTACTTCTTTCATATAGCGTTGTCCAAGTTCTCTCGCTTGTTGCTGGCCGAGAGTTGAAAGAGGCACATCTGCGTGACCAGAAGCGCGTCCAGCCTCATTGTCAACGCTGGTTGCATGAAAGGAATAGAAAAGTGTCAACATTACATTCTCTCCTGCTTTTAGGTATTTCGAGAAAGCCTCGACATGATATCTCGCATTCCATCGCAGCATTGTATTCATGAGAAGCTTATTCGTAACGATACACCGTACAACGTTGGATGCTGATGCCCAAAGGAGAGAAGCGCCATTTGTGCCCCTGGTCCGTTTCATCGCCATTCAAGCGTCGACCTGGTAGCCACTTACCGGCATCATAGGTTCCCTCATCAACAGAGCGCAGACCAGCCAGAGCGGGACCGGGTGTTATGGGCTTGAAGGAGATCCCGAAGCCGCTACCAACGCCGATAAAGGTGTCCGGGCTGAGCGCAATAATAAGGCCATAGCCGTTCTCCGCAGTCGTCCTCCACGTACTATCAAGCGTAATATTCAGCTCAAATTGTTCTGTTCGCCAGGTAAAACCAGAATGATTTTTGTCAAGGAGAACGCCAATAGTGACATTACGACCCTGGTGTTCAAGAATGAGCGGTGTAAGCTGCTTTAGAGAAGCATATGTCTGACTGAGCGGAGCAGTCTCAGGCTGCTCGATGCCATCGACGGCGAACGGAGAGGTGCCAATCGCGTTATGTTGTCCTATAGCGTAAAAGATGTTGCGTGCACCTGACACGTCAGGGAACATTTCAGGGATAAAGAGCGGGTTGCCGCGTCGAGTATAACGTTCGCACCACTCACTGAAATTGGGCACATAGATGTCAGGGGTCAGAAAATCAATGTGAGGTGCGCCAGCAAGCCATATATCGAAGACATAAGGTAGCGAACTTCCATGCAACCAGTCTCCCATTTTATTCGTTGGGTGGCGTAGCCAGGTATTCACAAACATTGGGAGCGCGTATTGGTTCTTGCCAGCCAGGGTAACTGCATCAATATAACGAGCATAGGTCCAGGCCATAAAGAACTCATCGGTATCGGGTCCGCTCCCAAAGGTCTCCTCCCAAGTGCCGGAGGCCTTCAGGCCATGCGCCATCCAACTCTGCAGCACCTCTGGGGCCAGTTCGTTCTGATGTTCTTTGAGCTGTTCCATCAATTCTTGTGGCACCTGTCCGGCAAACGCGTCATTCGCGGCGGGGGTGCGGTCACGCGAATCAGATTGTATGCCAACCTCGTTTTCTACCTGGATCATAATCACGGTATGATGCGTGTTATCGACTGTGCGAATATGCTGCATAAGTGCTGCGAATGCTGCTGCATCGGCCTGCCAGTTCGCTTCAGCGAGAGTTGAAAGGACCTCAGCGCTTCTGCCATCTCGGATCGGAATGCGCGGAAATCTATGATAGTCCTGCTTTACCCATCCAGGAACGTAGCTGGATGTACCATTCTTCCAACTGCCGAACCAGAGCAGGATGAGGCGTAAGTTATGGGTACGAGCATCCTGTATGAGGGCATCAACCAATGTGAAATCAAACATGCCTTCTTCTGGTTCAAGAAGTTCCCAGGAGATGGGAGCCAATACCGTATTGATGTTCAATGCCAGCATGCGTTCCCAGATGGGTGCCATGTATGCCATGCTTGATGCACTGGAATTGTGTAACTCACCACCAAGAATGAGAAACGGTTTGCCATCTACTATAAGCTGTAGCGCGTTCCCCTGTTTGCGTAAATGAGGTATCGTCGTATCTTGCATTGATTCTTCCTGCTTCATTGCTGTATGCTAACCTTTCTTAGACAAATGTGAACTACCTGACAGTATTATATCCTCCCTTTTTTAAAACTTCGCAGAGATTAAGGGGATTGCCACTAACGCGCAGAGGATACCTAGCGACTGGATGCGCGTTACGCGCTCTTTCACCACAATCGCCGCTAATAGCACCGTTGCGGCTGGATACAAGGAGGAGAGGACCGCCGCCACATCGAGGCGACCAATATGGGCAGCAAGGACGAAGAAAGCATTTCCGATTGCATCACAGGCCCCTGAGAGCGTCACAAGAGGAGCCAGTGTTCTCTTCGGTAGCATCTTCCGGACCCGGAAGCCTCCTAAGGCCAATAAAAAGAGCATGGAGACCAGACGCGCAACTGCAAGAGGCCAGAAGGTCGAGGTTGTGTTCAGGCGACTAATAAGGATGAAGAAGCAGCCAAATGCACAACCTGCCAGTAATGCTAACCCGATCCCCTCTGGTCGCCCCTGTGCTCGTTCTGGTCGCGAGATGAGTCCTACGGCAACGAGTGCCAGCACAAACCCGCCCACTTGCAGAAAACTGGGGAGTCCTTGCGTGAATGCACTGAAGATGACTGGGAGTCCAGCGGTCAGAATTGCCGAGACGGGTGCGACGATGCCCATGCGTCCCACTGAGAGTGCCTTGTAGAAGGCAACCAGCCCTATGGCACCTGCAATGCCAGCCAGTCCTCCCCACAGCACATTTATGGGAGAAGGAAGCGGCTCTCGCCAGATCAATGCCAGCATGCTAAGGAGTAGCGCACCAACGGCATAAGCAACGAAGACTACGCTTGATGCGTTATCCTTACGCGAGGCGAGACCTCCACTAAAATCGCCGCTCCCCCAAAAAAGGGACGCGGCAAGGCCAAAGACGACGGTAGCAAGCGCGTGGGGCATAGGTATCTCTCCTTATAGAACCTCAGGCCGTGGAAAAATGTCCAGGGTAGGGAAGCCATTTATAATTCCGTGGGCCTATGAAATAGGTGGACCCCACACGATGGATGGGGTCCACGGAATTATAAATGGCTTCCCTACCCTGGACATCTTAGCGGACATCCAACACCATTTTCGATAAGAATTTATATATTGTTTCACTGACATAATATCACCAACTCCATTTGATCCAGGGCTATTTAATTCTCGCTTTCCTTCCGGATATGGCTCGCAAGCGAGCCGAAAAGGGTTGATAGTGTGCGTGTTTTGCGGGC
>JACDAE010000241.1 GCA_013695595.1 Ktedonobacteraceae bacterium
ATCCCAGTCAATCGAAACGCGTCTCACAAGAAGAACGCACATATATCGAAGAGGGTGGTGCTCAGGCCGATAATGTTGCTCCTGCAAATACCTTAGCAAGCCTAGCGTATCTGCTTCGGCAACCTAAAATCTGGGGTATGGCCCTTGGTTTCGCAGCGTATGGCTACACATTCTACCTTTTCTTGACATGGCTCCCCTCGTACATCCAGAAGCAACTACACGTCTCCATTCTCAATAGCGCCGGCCTGGTCGCCATCATCTGGGGTGTGGCAACCATCACCGATATTGCTATCGGTGGTTGGCTGGTTGATTACTTGATTAAACGCGGCAACGATCCCACAAGGGTACGTAAAACGATCTTCATTATCGGTATGCTCATGGGCATCGCGATCATCGGCGCAGCCTTTACGACAAGTATCCCCCTGATCGTTATGTGGCTCTCGATTTCGTTGGGTGGCCTGGCCTTTGCAGCTCCCGTTGGATGGAGTATTCCATCGTTAATTGCGCCAAAGGGAACGGTCGGCGTTGTGGGCGCAATTATGAATTTCTTCAACAACATTGCCGGTATTATTGCTCCACTCGTTGCAGGCTTTGTTCTTGATACGACAAAATCGTTTGTATTGAACTTTATCATTGCCGCAATCATTCTCGTGCTTGGTATTCTCTCCTATCTCTTGCTCCTGGGAAAGATTGAACAGTTACCAGCACCATTTGAGGAGAAACCTGTGGATAAAGTCGCTCCTGCTATAGACTAAGGAGATTTCCCTATTGCCTTGATACTTCTAACACAGGCATGGCTGCACTGATCAATTCTTGATCTTAGAATAGTGCAATCTTGACAGCACGAACTCTCATACGTATACTTTTTTCGCAACATCCACATTTGTAAAGCAGGTACCATGCCTGAAATAGTTTAGAAGTTATAATGCTTGTTTTCAGGGAGGAATACAAGGACATGATGTCTTTCCAAACTGGCTCATCGTGGAGATCACAACCACTTCGTCGCGTCGTAATAACGCTGAGTATTCTTACATTGCTACTCGCATCCCTTGCTCTTTCGCTACTGGCAGTACACACCAGGGCTTTTGCTGCCAGTAGTTTCGTGCTGCAATATGCTAATGCCAATACTACTGCGACGACAGGTGCCCCTCGACCTCACTTCGAGATAATCAATAACAGCACCTCCAGTGTTTCCTTGAGTAACCTGACCATTCGTTATTGGTACACCAGAGATGGCACGCAATCTCAGCAATTCTGGTGCGACTATGCTCAAGCTGGCTGTAGCAACCTCACAGGATCATTCACATCGCTAACGAGTCCAACCAGCACAGCAGATACCTATCTACAGGTTGGCTTCAGCGCGGCTGCAGGAAGCATCGCCATCGGTGGCAACAGCGGAGACATTCAAGTACGCTTCAACAAAAGCGATTGGAGCAATTATAATCAGGCCAATGATTACTCCTGGAACCCGAACCAGACAAGCTATGCTTCCTGGAGTCAGGTCACACTTTACCTGAATGGTCAATTGGTCTGGGGCACTGAACCCAACGGTACCAGCGTAACACCAACTGCCACGCCTACCTTCACTCCAACACCGATAACAACAGCTACACCTACCTCAACATCGGTATCAGGAAGTTCGGGAAACTGGACAACAAACGGTACGAAAATCTTGACGCCAGCCGGAAATCAATACATTATTAGCGGCATTAACTGGTACGGTTTCGAGACACCAGACTCTGTGGCGCATGGATTATGGTCATATGATATTCCAACCGTTTTAGGCCTGGTCAAATCCTATGGCTACAATACTCTGCGCCTCCCCTACTCTAATCAGATGTGGGAGTCTAATCCGGTTCCACAAAATGATGTTGGTTGTACATCATGCGTTGGCCTGCATTCACGTGATATTCTAGCGAAGATCATCAACTATGCTGGCTCGATCGGTCTGCACGTAATTCTGGACGATCATCGCTCAGACGCTGGTGAGTCGGCAGAACAAAGTGGCCTATGGTACACTCCCCAATATCCTGAGAGCAATTGGATCAGCGACTGGGTGAGTATGCAGCACTGGGTGCATGGCATTCCACAAACGTTGGGCACGACCGATACAATTACAGTCAACTCCCTGGCATCCGATGGTCTGCCAATTGTACTGGGCTATGATCTGCGCAACGAGCCACATGTTCAAGGAAGCTATCCAAACGAATATGCTGCCGGTGCGCAGTGGGGATCAGGTGATGGAATCGATCCAGCAACGAATCCGAATCCAAATCCATTTGCACCAGCTTGTGTGAGCAGCTCAAGCTGTCATGATTGGCGGCTGGCGGCTGAAAGAGCTGGCGATGCCATTCTTGGCGATGCAGCTACTCATCATTGGAGCAATCCTCTCATCTTCGTGGAAGGCACCTCCAATTTTCCCACGGCGAGTGGTACACAGGCCAGTGGTCCGTACGCTGGTACGTGGTGGGGCGGTAATCTCCAGGGCGTTAACGGCAACAGCGGCAATGCAGGTGCACCGGTTGTGCTCAACGCTGGTGGGAGCGCCAGTAGCCTGGGTGCGGCAGTGAATAACCAGCTTGTCTACTCAGCACACGAATATGGCCCAACGCTCTTTCAACAATCCTGGTTTAACAGTAGCACGTGCTATAAAAGCGGGTGCTCCAGTTCAAGCCTGGTCGATATCTGGGCAAGCAACTGGGCTTATATCGCCACTCCCAATGGCATTCATCCAACCTGGCCCGGCCATACCAGCTATCCCTGGAGCAATACTGGCGCGGCTGCATACACTTCAGCACCGGTATGGATCGGCGAATTTGGCACCGGCAATGGCAGCGGAGACCTGACATCGACGGGAGCTGGATCTCAGGGGCAATGGTTCACAGACCTGCTCAACTTTATCAAGAGCAGCTATGGAAGCGGCGGTTCCGGTGTAGCGGTAAGCGACCTTGACTGGACCTACTGGGCATTGAACGGCGAGGACAGCTTTGGGTTGCTGAATGGCTCCTATAACGGGCTGGTAAGTCCGGCTAAAGAGTACAGCTACCTGTGCGCTATCGAGAAGGGTTCGCTCGCTTTACCTGCTGGTAGTGGTAGCGGCCAATGTGGATCTACGGGTGCATTGCCCGCTCCACAATAAAAAGGAAACAGGTTTTATGGGGGCAAGGGGTTTGTAAACCCGTTGCCCCTAGTATAGCCAGAGCAATCAATCCGCATATTCCAGATGGGTGAGGCCAACCTGTTTATGCGCCGTAAGCTCGCCGCGATAAGGTGCCCGAAACGTTCCGGAAGTTGGCGCAACCTCATAATAATCACGCCCAACCGCGATAGTGAGATAGTCGAGGCGAGCCTGCCTCCCATGCGTTGGATCAAATGGTACCACCAGTGCCACATCAGGCTCCTCGGCAACCGGAAGCAGCACCTCAACCCAGGCATGCGTTCCCCCCTCGCCGAGCATATGACCGGAGACGTAGCGTGCAGGCAGTTCACACAGGCGGCAAAGTGCCAACATAATATGAGCATAGTCCTGACAGACACCATGCCCTAGAGCCAGGGCAACCGCAGCAGTTGTATGGATAGTCGTCACATCATGAGCATAGCTAAGTACCCGGTAGGTCCATTCATTGATACGCTGCGCCAGAGCCAATCCGTGCTCGCCCTCCGCCAGCAAGAGTGCAGCGGCACGACGCAATGCTTCATTGGGCTGCGTCAATGCAGATGGCTCCAACATGCGTGCATCCGTCAACCAATCAGCAGACACATAATGTGGCCTATCATCCTCTGCGTTGCGCTCAACCAGGATAGTAGCATCAAAATCAATCGTGTGTTCGATACGCGGAATGATCAGATTGATGCACCGGTTCCCCAGGTCGTCGTCGCTGCAGTTTATCTCATAGTTCTCTGATGATACTCTCAAATGATAGTCAACCAGGCGCTGGTTACCATGCTCTTTGGGAGGGAGGAGCATCAGGCGTTGATTGAGATCATAGATCGGACCGGGATATTCGTAGCGCAAATGTTGATGGATTAAGTAACGTGTTCGCCTTACACGCTGCCATTCCACTTGCTTGTGATCAAGCAATTCAACAGATGATATCGTCGTTTCCGGGTCAAGCAAGCCTTCACTCATAGACTTGAGCTATCCTCTTTCTCTACTGGATCTTGTGTCATTACGCTGCCATCTAGTAAAACCTGATCGGCCCAGACAATCATCTGTGCTAGACGAGGCCCACCATAGGTGGTAACCATTGCCACATCCAATGCATCTCGCCCCCGCCCGATCAACACACGCCCAACGCGAGCTTCATTGTTGCGCGGATCAAAGGTCCACCAGCGTCCATCCAGGTACACCTCCATCCAAGCACAAAAGTCCATTGGATCTGCAGGAGGCGGCACATTAATATCAGGCAAGTAGCCAAACACATAACGCGTCGGAATATTGAGAGCGCGGCAAAAGGTAACGGCCAGATGGGTGAAATCTCGACAAACACCCACGCGTTGCTCATAGATATCGACGGAAGTTGTAAGTGGCGTACTGCTTCCATATTGGAAACGAATATTGTTGTGGACCCAGTCACAAATGGCCTGCACCCTCGCCCATCCGGGGGGTGTCATTCCGAAAAGTTGCCATGCAGTGTCGGAAAGCACATCGGAAAGACAAAAACGGCTGGGCAATGTATAGAGCAAAACATCATCCGGCAATAACTCTACAGGCATTTGTTGCGCATTCAAAGCAACATCATCATACGTATCTGCGACTGCGACAGTCGCGTCATAGCGAAGAACGCTCCCACCAGTTGGAATTACCAGGCGCTGACACAAATTGCCATAGACATCGTAATAGCCCTGCATAGAAAGATCAGGGGCGGTCTGCCACTCCTGACGAAGTATCTGATGCGCTGCATCACGCAGCGGCTCAACGAGCATCACCGTTGGAGTAGGCCACGTTGCCTCATAACGGAATTCGCAACCAACTCGAATGTGCATAATATTTTCTGTCCCCTCCCGGTGGTGGCCACAATCTGACCAGTACATAATCGTCCTTCACTTCTAGCATGTGCTTATTATACGATATAAAGCGTCTGCCAGTTACATAAAGCATGCCTTGAGAACAGTAAATAGCAAGCATTTAGGCATGTTACCCAAAAAAGGTGGCAATTTTTCGCAAGCCAACTTGACAAGCTGCCTCGTAGCTAGGTACTATTATAGACAAGTTCTTTGTTCTAGTAGAGAATGCCGATGGCTACGATGCCTCACATGATGTGAGGCTTTTGTGTTTTTTGCGCCGTTGTTTGCATAATTAAGGGCCACCGCCATGTTATTATCTGATACACCTGGAAGTTCCACTTTGCCGCCACCATTCTCTCATTACCCTCTCGACGGGGCATATGACGAGATGTTCGGCGCGAATAGTAAGCCACATCCTGCTTACAAAAAGCTTTACTATCGCCTGCTCGAAATGCCTCTGGAGACGCTTCAACAGCGCCAGCTAGCAGCAGATGTAACACTCATGAATCAGGGCATAACGTTTACTGTTTATGGAAGTAGTGAGGGGACAGAACGTGTATGGCCCTATGATCTCCTGCCGCGTATCATTACTGCCGAGGAATGGGAGACGATCGAGAAGGGCCTGACCCAACGCATTACGGCTCTTGACCTTTTCCTCAAAGATATTTACCATGATGAACGTATCTTGTCTGATGGCGTCGTGCCGCGCTGGTTGGTTTATAGCTGCCGCCATATGCGCCGTGAGATGCGTGGGTTCCGTGTGCCGCATGATCGTTATATCACCATTATCGGCTCAGATCTCGTGCGCCTTCCTGATGGACAATTTGCCGTTCTAGAGGACAATCTTCGTGTCCCCAGCGGCGTCTCCTACATGCTTACCAATCGTGAGGTGATGAAGCGCGTCCTGCCATCCTTGATCGATAGCTATGGAGTACGACCAATCAGTCATTACGGACAGGTGTTGCTTAACACGCTTCAATCGCTTGCCCCTTCCGGTTATAATAAACCATCGGTCGTTTTGCTCACTCCCGGCGTCTATAATTCTGCGTACTTTGAGCACACTTTCCTTGCTCGTCAGATGGGTATCGAGTTGGTGGAAGGGCGCGACTTGATTGTGCATGATAACGTCGTTTATATGCGCACCACGGGCGGGTTGCGGAGAGTCGATGTCATCTATCGCCGCATCGATGATGATTACCTGGACCCACTGGCCTTTAATGTGCGCTCTAATCTGGGCGTACCAGGGCTGTTAAACGCGTATCGAGCTGGTAATGTTGTGCTGGCAAACGCAATTGGTACCGGAGTAGCTGATGATAAAGCAATCTATGCTTACGTACCCGCCATTATTCGCTACTACCTGCAAGAAGAACCGATCCTGCCCAATGTTGAGACACACCTGCTCAGCGACGAATCTCAGCGCCGTTATGTCCTTGAAAATCTCGATTCTCTGGTGGTGAAGGCGGTGGGCGAATCAGGTGGCTATGGAATGCTCATCGGCCCGTACAGTACCGCCGCGCAGCGCGAGGAATTCCGTCAACGTATCCTCGCTGAACCAAGAAACTACATCGCACAACCAACGCTTGCGCTTTCTCACGCGCCGTGCTTCACCGAGGGGCAGATCGAACCACGGCACGTTGACCTCAGACCCTTTATTCTGTATGGGGATGACATCACTATCATACCGGGTGGCCTGACACGTGTTGCTCTCAAACGTGGCTCACTCGTCGTCAATTCGTCACAGGGTGGCGGGAGCAAAGATACCTGGGTGCTCGATAGGTAATCGAAGTGCGCAAAGGAAAAAGCAATGCTTTCACGAGTTGCAGACCATCTTTATTGGATGAGTCGCTACCTGGAACGGGCAGAACATACGGCCCGCCTATTAGACGTAAGTCTCTACCACCTGCTTGATCAGAATACAGACTATGCGGCGCAGCGCTGGAAACGCCTCTATGAGAGCTTACGCATTCCTCCGCCTGCTCAAAAGGTTGACGATGCGTATAGTGTAACTCAGGCCCTGGTCTTTGATACCGACAATACATCCTCAATCGTCTCCTGTATCGCTTCAGCACGCGAGAACGCGCAACAGGTACGTGAGCGCATCAGTTCAGAGATGTGGGAGCAGCTCAACCGGCTCTTTCTGCGCGTGAAACAGGCAAACATGGAAGATATGTGGTTCGCAGCTCCCCATGAATTTCTGACAGACATAAAAGAAGGTGTCCAGTTATTTCAGGGCATCACCGATTCAACCAGGAGCTACGATGAGGGCTGGCATTTTATCCAGATTGGTCGTTATATTGAGCGTGCCTGGGCAACATCATCCTTGATCGATGTCCATTTCCGCACCGCTTCACAGGCTCAACCTGAACCAACAGATGCACTGCCTTCTGATCACCTGGATTATCTGGAATGGGTAGGATTATTGCGTTCGTGCAGCGCCTTCCAGGCGTATTGTAGGGTCTATACAGCGAATATCTATCCCGAACGCATCGCAGAATTTCTCCTCTTCAATAATGAATTTCCCCATTCGATCCACTTTTCAGTTACTATGCTGCAAAATGCGCTACGTTCGATTGCTAAAGCGACCAATGCCCGGCGTGCACAACGCATCGAGCGCCTGGCCGGTCGCCTGAGTGCAGCACTGAATTATGATCAGATCGAAGACATCATTGAAGACATCCATCCCTACCTGGAGCATATTCAGCAGCAGTGCACACAAATTCACAATGCTATCCACCAGACGTATATTTCCTATCCAGTCGATGCCGCTCTCACACTGGAAGGTGCAGCGCAATCTTAACCCCATAGGGATTTGGATCAGAAAGGTTTATGCAGGAATGTTGTATTATACAGTTCATCACATAACGCGTTTCCGTTATAGTGCGCCGATCTCGGAAAGTGTTATGGAGGTTCGCATTCAGCCCCGGAGCGACGGCTTTCAGCACTGTCTCGACTTTCGCCTGTCTACCAGCCCGAAGACACAAATTATGTCTTATCGTGACGCGCTGGCAAACAGAGTGCACAACTTTGACATCCCCAATCGGCATTCCCACCTCACGATCACAGCCGAAGCATTAGTGGAAGTCACAACTCCACCGGAGCTCCCTACTGCGCTCAGTTCTACAGCGTGGGAGGATCTGGATGCGATTACAGAGCATGATGAATACTGGGATGTACTTAAACCAAGCCATTTCGCACGGCCCAGCGAGCTATTGTATGAACTTATGCGTGAACTGGACATACGCAGGCGCGAGGATCCGCTCACGGTGCTGCGAACCATAAACACAGCGATCTACGAACACTTTGAGTATGCCAAGCAGAACACACGTGTCGATTCACCAATTGACGATGCTCTCCATATCCGCCGGGGTGTATGTCAGGACTTCGCCCACATTATGATTGCGCTGGCACGTGAACTGCGTGTTCCCTGCCGTTATGTCAGTGGATACTTATTTACTGAGCCAGATAGCAATGATCGTTCCACAAATGGAGCCACACATGCCTGGGTGGAAGCTTTCTTGCCAGAACTGGGCTGGGTAGGCTTCGATCCCACCAATAATACAATTGCAGCCGAACGTCACATTCGCGTTGCTGTTGGGCGCGACTATGCGGATGTCCCCCCAACCCAGGGAGTGTTTCGCGGCAAGGCCGAGAGCAAATTGTCGGTCTCCGTCCAGGTGCTACCAGCAGAAATGCCCTCCATCGGCAACGAGATATTCCTCGAATCGGACTGGACTACAGTACCTGCCGATGATAATGAGAATCAAGAGTCTCAGTGGCAGCAAGATCAACAGCAATAATCTAGAACTTTTGTTCTTTCTTATCCGTATTATAGGTAAGTGAAAAGATATAGATAGAGTGAGCATTTATAGACGGAGATGACGAGGAACAACTATGCAGGCAGTCACAACGCATCACGGAAAACAGGTTGCACTTGTTTCTCAAAACGAATTGCGAGATCCACGTACGAACGGAGACTATGTACGCGCCTACTGCCATATCCACGGAAGCGACCATCAGCGCTCACTTTCCATTCACCGGACAAGCGGCTGGGGCCACTGCTTCAATGCAGGCTGTAACGCAGTAGTACTCGTTGCCGAGTGGAATCCCAATGTTGCTGCACGCATGCTCCATGCTTCCACAACGGGGAATGTCTACAGGCGGCCATCATCCTTCACATTTGCGACAGAACGACTCCCACTGGCACTGCAGCCCGTCTTGCTGCATGCTCCGCAGCCAGTACCTCAATGGCAACGTCATGAACAGACTGCGCTACTTGCATTGGAAGAGCGATTTCATACAGCCCTCACTTCTTCCAGGCGGACACAGGCTTATCTGGCCGAGCGGGGTGTTCCTGTAAAGGTAGCTGAACAGACTGGCGTTGGCTATCTTGCCGCTGATATGGTGTCACATTATACTGAAGCAGAACAACGCTTCCTTGTACGTCGTTGGGCTGCACGTATCCTTTTTCCACTGGTGTCCCCTTATGGATCTGGGTATATCGGGCGTTCACTCTGGCAATGGAGGCCGGGCATGCATGAAAAGGCACATAAAGAACTACTTGAACATGCAAATGGTCCACGTCGTTGGATTAAGACCAATCCAGCCGGCTGGTTCTGTGCCCCATTTGAACAACTCGCCAGTTCCATTATTCTCGTCGAGGGCGCATTTGATCGTCTGGCTCTGCTCACGGCTGGTTTTGCGCCAACCGAAGTGGTTGCATTGACGGGAACAGCATTACAGATTGATTGGTTACCACCTCAAGTAAAAACCATTGTCCTGGCCCTTGACGGTGATCAGGGAGGTCTGGAAGCCACACGTAGACTGGCTGACCAACTTAACAATGAAGGATTTAGCGTTAAAATCTGTCCACCACCGCAGGATCGGTGGGGGAAAGACTGGAACGAACGTTGGTGTCAAATTGGATCAGAGAGCGTATGGCCGCTCAGAAAAACCTGTTCAGCGCTACGTTCTGCATGACCTCTCGACGCAACAATTGTCCTCCCCCTTCACAATAAACGCAGCATTATGCAAATATCTTGCTCTGTCGGTATTCAAT
>JACDAE010000248.1 GCA_013695595.1 Ktedonobacteraceae bacterium
GTCCCAGGTTGCCATCAGCGTACAGCCCACTTGCTATATAGCCCTGGTTTGCGCCATTAATGTAGAAAGTATACTTCGTTCCCTGTACGACAACGTCAAGGGTAACTGGTGCCGTCATGGTGCCATGGAATGATGAGTTGTAGAGCGGGGTTACTGTACCTGTCCGGTTATCATCGATATTTCCTGTCCATACACCGACTGCGTTGATCAAGTACGAACCCGCTCCCGTTGGGGTTGTTGATTGGTTGCGGAAGAAGATGCCCGCCATTCGCTGAGAGGTAGTACTGAGATTGACCTGCACCTGTATTACATAATTAGCAGGAATAGCTTTCCCTCCCGCCAACTTGTTCAAGAAGATGCCTGCCGTGTTGCTTCCAGTATTGGTGAGTTGTGTCCAGCCACTTTTAGCATTGCAGGTGATGTTGACTCCCGGCTGTTTGCTCCATTGACCACCTTGAGCATCGCATTGAGGACCAGGCAAGGCTGTGCCATAGACGGCAGCGCCAGCGGTGGGTACTAATGAAGCTGGTGGAGTAAAATGCTGCTGTTTGACAACTGTTGCTGTTGCTTGCTGTGCGCCTGTTATCTGTGTAGAATGAGACGCGTTTTTAGGCAGAAAATTGAGGTAGACAATAAATCCACCTACTACCAGTATGAGTGTTAAGAGGCTGCCGAGAAGCATCATTGCCATCGATTGGCACCCTCTGCGTTGTGTGGGGTATGGCTTGTCGGTAAATTGTTGACTTGCAACTGCCGAAGCATGCTTTTGTCTGGATGGCACCATAACAGGAGGCGGAGCAAGCGTTGGTGATGCCTGACGTACAGGTGGTGGCGCTTGATGGGGTGAAGGTGTCAACATTTCAAATGCGGTGGGTAGGGGAGCCTCCACGGTCTCTGAAGCATATAAGTCAGGCCTTTCAGGATGCATATGTGCCTGTACCTGATATTCTGGTAGCATCGGCTCTTCTGCCAGTACCACACTTGGTTGTTCCTCAGTGGGAAGTTTTGATATGCTATCGTCTGATCGTGCCGTAGCGTGCTGCCTTTCAGATGGTTCTTGCGCGTGATCGGTGGATTTCTCCTTCAAAGGCGAGACGAGAGGTTGTTCTTCGGGCGGCTCAGCCTGTTTGCCCGGTGTGGACGTATCGAGAATAGCATTGTGAGTGGCACCGTTTGTCATATGGACGGCGTGAAGCTGGCTGGAAGCGGTTGGCGTGCCAAGTGCGGCAGCTTGAAGGGCCTGTGCGAATTCGCCCGCACTCGTAAAACGTTCTTCAGGTACCTTTGCGAGTGCTTTCATCACCACTGCTTCAACTTCTGGTGGTAAGGCAGGATTCAGCGGCAAGAGTGGTGGGGGAGTCTCCATTGTATGTTTGATTGCAATTGCGACCGGTGATGCGCCAGTGAAGGGGACATGGCCTCCGAGCATCTGGTAGACCACAATACCGAGCGCGTAGATATCGGTATATGGCCCTATTGGCTGCCCAGTGCTTTGTTCAGGCGAAAGATATTCGGGCGTACCGATAATTGTTCCTGCACTGGTGAGCGTGGTAAGGCTATCGCTGCTACTGGAGTCATCGCTTCCACGCACGACCTTAGCCAGCCCAAAATCGGCGAGGAGGATGCGTCCGTCGGCATGAAATAGAATATTAGCAGGTTTCAGGTCGCGGTGGACGATTCCCTGAGCGTGAGCACAATCGAGGGCGGCGGCGGCCTGTTCGATGATAGGAATGACTTCTAGCAGGGGTAGGATGCCTTTTTTCCCCAGCAGAGTACGGAGCGTGCCGCCTGTGACGAAGGGCATGACCAGGTAGGCCATCTCTTCCTGTTCACCATACTCATAGATAGGCATAATATTAATATGATCAAGGGCTGCAATCGCATCGGCTTCGCGGCGAAAGCGTACTAAGAATTCCGCCCGTTCTTTAGGATCTGTATGCATGCCGGGTACAAGCACCTTCACTGCTACTGTCCGCCGTGGTCGTGACTGGCGTGCTAGATAAACGACGCCCATGCCACCTTGCCCGAGGAGATGTTGAAGGGTACATTTTCCCAGTACCTGGCCTAATAACTCATTGCTGTCAATTGCCACGCTTGTGGATCCTCTCCAAATACCGAATAGTAGTTGTACCTATTGTACTAGATGCAGCAACAATGTCAAATTTCCTTCTCATAGATAGGAATGAGGAGTTCTGGGGTTGCTCCTCATTCATTTGCTTTCTATGCTGGTGTAGAGAGCGAGAAATTACTGGCGAAGATAACCCCTCCCTGATCGACCGCAAGCCCAACCGTTCCTTGAGGATATGTTGTGTCGGTTACCGTACCAAGTTGATTGCCATTGACAGAGAAGGTGAATTGAGAGCCCTTCACGACGATATCTATCATTGCGGCGGTATGAGCGTCTCCAATGGCATTTTTCCCGCCCCCTATCACTTTTGCCTTACCAGTAGCATTATCATACACAAAGGCTCCCCAGGTCCCGTCAGGATTAATGAGGAACGAATACGTTCCTCTTTGTGTGCCGGGCTGATTGCGGAAGTAGACACCAAAATCGGTGGATGTTGCCAGAGATTGTTGTAATTGCGCCTTGATCTCATAGTCAGCAGGGTACGTTCCTTGCGGAATATTGGTTAAGAATATGCCTTCTAAGACTTGCGTCGGAGCTGTACTGCTGATTCTGGTCCTTTGCTGCGCTTTCTGACAAAGAATGACTGGATTGCCGAAGGGTGCCCAGGTACCACCTGCTGCGTCGCAAGCAGCCCCAGGAGCTATTGTCGCATAGATCTGTCCGGGAGGTGGAACCGCAGTTGGTGATGGTTGCTGGGTAGCGGTTGGCGAAGGGGTAGGTTGCTGAGTGGCGGTTGGGGTAGCGGTTGGCTGTTTGGTCGCCGTTGGCTGTGTTGTAGCCGTAGCAGCAGGCGTGTTGCCGTTTGCAGGAGCTGTTGGGGATGGAGTTGTTGCCGTATTGTTTTTGTTGAATTGTACAGCAGCGAAAACGCCAGAAGAAATCAGGAGGAGTGCGAGCAGAACTGCTACAACCCACCATAAAGATTGTTTTTTAGGTTGTGGAGGAGCATATTGTCCGGGTGGGGTTGCATAGTTGCCATACGCGCCGGGCTGTTGATTATAGCTTGCGTAACTTGGATACTGGTTCGCATTATTATCCCATCCGCCGTTTGGGGCCATCGTGTTGGGCTGCTGAAATCCGGTGGCGGCAGTATTATATTGAGGAACTGGCGGTGGTAAAATGATGGGCTGTCCACCTGCTCGCATGGTAGGAGCATTGTCGATGTGATCATAATAGGTCGCCGAAGATGTATTCCCTGAGATGGCATTGCGTAGTGCTACGGCCATTGCTCTGACACTGTTATAGCGAGCGGCGACCTGTTTAGCGGTTGCTTTCTGAATTACTGCGTCGACTGCGGGCGGAATGGCTGGATTCTCACGTTGCAGCAAGGGTATTGGTTCCTGAATATGTTTTGCGGCCACGGCAATCGGCGTGCTACCGGTGAAGGGAACGTGCCCACTGATCATCTGGAAGAGCACGACGCCGAGTTCATAGATGTCGACGCGGTAATCAACTGGTTCGCCGCGTGCCATTTCGGGAGCCATGTATTCTGGCGTGCCCAGGACGGTTCCGGTTCCGGTCAGAGCTGAACTCGAGGCGCTCTCCTCCATAATACGCGCTATGCCAAAATCGGCCAGCACCAGTCGACCATCGGAGGCCAGCAGGAAATTTGCCGGTTTGAGATCGCGGTGAATAACGCCTTGCGAGTGAGCATAATCGAGAGCCGCAGCAGCCTGTTCAATATAGGAGGTAACTTCATCGAGGGGGAGCGCACCACGTTTATTGAGAACGTCGCGCAGACTACCACCGCCGAGATAGGGCATAACCAGGTAAGCGAGGTTATCCTGCTCTCCATATTCATAGATAGGCATAATATTGACATGCTCTAGACGCGCGATGACATCGGCCTCACGTCTGAAGCGCACAAGAAATTCCTGGTAGACCTCGCTATTGACGGAGAAATTGGGGTGCAGAACCTTCACGGCGACGCGACGCGATGGTCGTATCTGTTGCGCGAGATAAACGGAACCCATACCCCCCTGCCCAACCATACGTTCGAGTACGCAGTTGCCCAGGGTGCGTCCTGTCATATTATCATAGTTGCTTACCATTCTTTAGTTTCCCTTTTTATAAGTTACCCACATCATACTCTATTTTTCCCCACTCGCCAATATATTACTCAATAGAACTGACTTTTTGACCTTATCGTGGATAGTATAGGGCTAAATAGAAGTTCTTTATTATAGAAACGGATGGCACAATGATTAGGACACGAACTCTCTATATAGTTATTTTCTCCATAACATCCCGATTCTATCCCCCAAAATACTAATTGACATCCCTTGCGGATACTGGTATCCTAAATATAACAACTTATAGATAGTCTGACCCGCGATGATCGAACATAGTACGAGGATGATATCCAACAGCGATCCGGCACATGGTGAAAGGTCGGAATGGTCATATTTCCTCAGAACCCTTTCGTGAGCGGCTGACCGAAGAAAGCTCTGGTGGGAACACCAGCAGCAAGTAGGACCAGACGGGTGGCTCCCGTGCAGCATAATAGCCTGAAAGTGGTCTTTCCACCTTCGCTACGATGAGGTAGAGGAGTAGAACTCTTCACAAGCTTTGGATGCCTGAAGAGCCTGGAGGAAGGCAAGCCGGGTGGTACCACGGAAGCGCATGTTGAGCTTTCGTCCCTGTTGACAAAATGAGGGGATGAAGGCTTTTTTTGTTGCTTTTGTAAAACTTTCAAGAGGGTGTGACATGGTTACTGTTTCTATCATCAATGTGACAAGCTATACTGGCCTGGAACTCCTGCGTGCGTTGTCACAACATCCCCAGTTTGTAGTGACTTCGGTGACTGGCCGTAGTGCAGCCGGCGAACGCATTGATAGTATCTTTCCACAATTGTGCGCTACTACACTGGCAATGGGTCAGACAACCCCCGCAATCGATCCTTCCCTGATTCTGACTGAGGAGCCTGCGCAGACCGACCTGGCTTTTGTCTGCCTACCTCATGCTGCGGCGGCTGAGATGGCGGCGCATCTACTCGAACGTGGTACTAAGGTCGTGGATCTTTCGGCAGATTTCCGCTTACACGATGTTGCTACGTATGAACAATGGTATAAACATACACATCCAGTTCCTGCATTGCTGGAGAGCGCCGTTTATGGTCTCTGCGAGCTGCATCGGGAGCGTATTCGTACGGCTTCCCTGATCGCCAATCCTGGTTGTCACGCGACGACCTCTATTCTGGCATTAGCGCCCGCACTGGCGGCAGGTATCATTGGTCCAGATGTGATTATTGACTCAAAAACAGGCATCAGTGGTGCTGGTCGCAGCCTTACCTTGTCGAGCCATTACGCTGAGGCGAATGAGGACACAAGCGCTTACAGCGTATCCGGACATCGCCATCTGCCAGAAATTACTCAGGAACTTGAGGAGGCCGCGCTCGCTGGTGGTCATCCCATTGAGGGAGGATTACGCCTGACATTTTTACCGCATCTTTTGCCTATGACGCGCGGCATTCTGGCGACGTGTTATGCCAATCTGCAACCTGGGCAGCGCCTTCCGGATGCGGATAATGTACGTAATATCTATAAAGAGTATTATGCCGACGAGCCATTTGTGCATGTGGTGGACACGCCACCGCATACGAAATGGAGCTATGGCAGCAATCATTGTTTTATTCATCCTTTTATCGATACGCGTACACAGCGTCTGGTGGTTCTTTCTTGTTTAGATAATCTTGTAAAGGGTGCTGCCGGTCAGGCGGTCCAGAATGCAAATTTGCTCTATGGATTTTCAGAAACGGCTGGCTTATCCAGCCTCGGCGTCAATCCGTAGTTTGATAAATGCTGCAAGTAGTAGTTTTGCAGTGTTATAGAGGAGTAATCAATACCATGGCGATAGCTTTTTCACGAACACCGGAGGGCGATATTATTAATGACCATTTCCTGATAGCTCAGGTTATGAGCGAAGCTCTTCCCTATATTGAGTATCTCAAGGGCAAGACGCTTGTGATCAAACTGGGTGGAAGTACGCTTGAGCATCAGCGTGGTGTGTTGCAGGATATCATCTGGCTACATACGCTTGGCGCCCATCCTGTGTTGGTGCATGGTGGTGGCCCTTATATTAATGACTGGCTCACGCGTTTGCAGCTTCCGACACGCTTTGAGAATGGCCTGCGTGTCACCGATGCACCAACTCTAGAAGTGGTGCGTATGGTGCTATTGGGTCAGGTCAATCAGGGATTGGTCCTGATGGCTTCGCAGATGGGTGGAAAGGCTGTCGGCTTGAGTGGTACCGATGGCGGTATGGTGCGTGCGCATATTGCTGACGAGCGGCTTGGTTTTGTTGGTGAGATTGATACCGTCGATCCTACACCAGTTCAGGCACTGATCGAGAAGGGCTATATTCCCATCATTGCACCGCTAGGCGAAGGGCCAGAAGGAACCTGCCTGAATATTAACGCCGACCTGGTGGCTTCGCATATCGCGGGTGCGCTCAACGCTGAGAAATTGATCTTCTTGAGCAATGTAAGAGGGATCTGTCGCGCAGATGGCACGCTCATTTCGGAGTTGTGTGAGAAGGATGCAAGGCAATTGATTACCGAGGGCGTCATCAGCGGTGGCATGATTCCAAAAGTGGATGCCTGCCTGGAAGCCCTGGCAGATGTGCCGCGCGTCCATATCGTCGATGGTCGTGACGAGCACGTACTGTTACAAGAACTGTTCACCGATCAGGGCGTTGGGACGATGATCATCCGATAATTTTTGCGTGTTTGTCGCTATTTGGAGCATTACTTTCAATAGATGCATTCAGAAGAGGAAGAAATCACAGTTATGAAGAAGCGCGTTGAACGATTGCGCGGGATGCACGATCTCTTACCGGAGACGCAATTGCAGCAGCACTGGTTGATCGATCAGGCAAGCGCATTCCTGGCCCAGGCCGGATATGCGCAGGTCGACTCGCCAGTCCTGGAGCGAAGCGATCTGTTCCAGGCCAGTTTTGGGCAGGATTTATGGCAGAACCTCTATGCGTTTCATCTGCATCATCGTGATCTCTGCCTGCGCCCAGAGTACACGGCTTCTATCTGTCGCCTCTACCTGGATCATTATCTGCACCAGCCGCTTCCTTTACGCTTCCAATATGCAGGACCAATCTTCCGCTATGAGGCACCGGGGCGTAGTCGTTATCGTCAACATACGCAGGTTGGTATTGAACTTTTCGGTGGAGATACCGTTGCGGCAGATGCTGAAATGATGCAACTGGCCTGTGATGCGTTGCACGAACTCCATATCACGCAGTATCGCCTGGAGTTAGGCCATATCGGGGTTGCCAGCGGCTTTATCAATCGTTTACAACTCGACGATCATGCCGCGCGCCTGCTTCTGAGCTTGATGGAGCAGATTAACCGTTTTGAAGACGGCGAACGCGTGGCGCAAGAACGCCTCGAAGCACTCTATCCAGAGAATGAGAAGTTGGTAGGTGACAACGTTGGGGGTACCATGGCGTCAGCATTAGAGACGCGGTATATCACTTCATTGCTCGGTGGCATCAGTGTCACTTTTGGTGACGATGATGCGCGGCGCGAGGTCGTCGAACGCTTCCTCTGGAAGATGGGCCGCAGTGAGCAACGTCGCCAG
>JACDAE010000250.1 GCA_013695595.1 Ktedonobacteraceae bacterium
TGTTGGGACGATCGAGACGACTAGTCAATTCGGCAGCGATCTCGTCATTGCCAAGATTGATGTGGTGTAGATGTATAAGGTAGGTTTCATCTGGCCTATTCAGCCATAGATCGCGGATCACAAGTGCGAGTAGACGGAGCGCACCTCGTGTGCGTTGAAAGTTGGCAAGGGTACCCACTTTATTGATCAGGACATTCAGGATATCGGGGTGAAATGGATACGCGGACTCAAGTACGTGACGGTAATCGCTTCCGCCGACAAATGACGGCAGTGGCTCTCCTCCATCCAGCCCCCGCCGGTATAGTTCGGCAAAAGCAGTTGTCACTTCTGCGCCAGCTATGCGGTCTACCAATGAAAAAAGACGGGAGGCAACGATGCCCGCAACCTCGTCATCGAGAGTTGCAGTGAGGATTCTCTCTTGGCGAGCAGACACGCTGGTCAGGTCTCGCTGCTTCTGTTCAAATCGACTGCGCAGTTCGTCAGTGAGATCACTGAGTGCGTCATGACTAGCGGATAACGTGTAGACCAAACTCAGATTTGAGATGCTAGCTCCAAGCTCAAGCAAAGAAAATAGGAAAGCTGTGAGTTGATCTGCTTCGCTGCTGCCGCGTGGCACTAAACGTACGAGATAGTTAGCAATTTCGTCAATGATGATCAGCGTTGGCGTTTGGCCAACCATTTCCGCAATCGTTGGCGTGCTTGGCGCGATACGCTGTATGTCGTTTTCGCGCATCACATCATACCTGTTAAGTTGATACGCAATTTCACCCCATAAGGTGTACGTGCGCGTACCATCTTCATGCCCGATGCCTGTAACCGGACTGAGATCGCTACCGACGATCGCTGCAACCGACACCGGTATGTCTGGCAGAAGGGATAGGTTGGCAAAGGTTCCTAAGCCAGGAATTGAACGACCGTGCTTGGCGATATGATAGAGCGCGATCAATTGGTGGGTCTTGCCTCCACCATAACTTGTATCGAGGCGGATTGATGCAGCCCCACCTCCTCCCTTACCTGTCAAACGGCCAAAGCAATCTTCGATAAGAGTGCGCATACCCATAGTTGGGTATGTCGAGGCAAAGAACTGGTCAGGGACGCAATAGACATTGGCAGCTGTGCCGGCAACCACATTGCTTAGTTTGGCTGCGAATTGGTCTTCCGTGAGGGTGCCTGCGAGTACGTCTGGGCGAGGAACGCAGGTATCGAAAATCGTCTGCATACGCCAGCCTTCTCCCATTCTAGGGGTTGTGTACGCAGGGGACTCGATATCTGTATCTTTGGGGCAATGTCAAGCACATAGGTCGATCGCCGCACAAACGATGATCGAGAAAGCAACGTATTTTACTTCATTGCTTGTCGTCACCCTAAGACAGCCAAAACACTGCCAAATAAACACAGAATGATTCTTGGTTTGCGCAATCCGCCGTCAGTAGTAGCATTTCCTTGTCTCATACCACTATCTTTAGACAGTTGGTTTGACTCGGAGTACTCAAAGACCTATTGCCGCCAAATTTGGAGACTCCCTGTTTCTAGTACACGTAGATCGATATGTGACTATGATAAGAATCGGCCAATAGAGCCACACGAGGACCATTTAGTCATAGCGTTCTTTACGCCTCAATGTACTAGCCAATCACCCTAATACGATCTACATCAGCATCTCCAGTGTATGTAGTATAACGCATTTTAGTTGTACAAGTCAATGAAACAGCCGCTTGTAGAGCCAGAGTGAATAGTATACAAGCGGTATTAGAGCAGCTACAAAGCAATGCAGGAAGTAGTAAAGGAGCCTTTGATAGACTAAAGAGAGAATATGATCGGCTCAGACTTCGTCGAAGTAATTGTGCCCATGCAATACAAACTGGACAGTGATTATACTGGTACCAGAAAAGTGGACAGGTTGATGAGATAAAATAGCAGGAAGGAGAGAAGCATTTCCAAGGAGGAAAACGATGGCAAGTTCACCGAAGAAGTACAGCAGCGATTTCAAAGCAAAGGTAGCGCTAGAAGCAATAAAAGGGCAGAAAACGCTCAATGAGATATCATCAGAGTATGGAGTTCATTCAACACAAATTACGCAATGGAAGAAACAAGTTCTTGATGAATTGCCAGAGATCTTTGCACGATCAGGATCGGAGCGGGCCAAGAGTGAAGAAGCATTAATAGCAAGTTTGTACCAACAAATCGGTCAACTGAAAGTCGAGACGGACTTCCTCAAAAAAAAATCAAGAGAGATCCGTTGAACACAAGCGACTCTTGATTGAACCAGATCATCCTCAGTTATCGATCGTGCGTCAATGTGAATTATTGGGTTTAGCGCGTTCTAGCTACTACTATCAGTCAATGCCTGAAAGTGAGGAAGATTTGCTGTTGATGCGACTCTTGGATGAACAATATACACGAACTCCTTTTTATGGGATGCGGAAAATGGTCGTTTTTCTGCAAGAACAAGGATATACGGTAGATCGCAAACGCGTACGGCGGCTGATGCGGCTGATGGGATTGGAAACCATTTATCCGAAGCCACATCTGAGCCTGCCTGGAGAGCAGAGCATTCGATATCCCTATCTGCTCCGTGGGATGAGCATCAATCGCAGAGACCAGGTCTGGAGCTGTGATATCACGTACATCCGCCTGGCACGAGGCTCGGTGTTCTTGATGGCAATTATTGATTGGTTCAGTCGGTTCGTGTTGGCTTGGGAGCTTTCCATCACCCTGGATACTCATTTTTGTCTGGAGGCTCTGGATCGAGCGCTAGAGGCTGCACACCCAGAGATTTTTAATACGGATCAAGGAGCTCAATTTACCAGTCATGATTGGACTTCCCGCCTGCGCGAGTCGGGGATTCGCATCAGCTGGGATGGGCGTGGACGAGCATTGGACAATATCTTTGTAGAGCGTTTATGGCGGAGTGTGAAATACGAGGAAGTCTATCTCAAAGACTACCAAACGGTTTCAGAAGCAAGAAATGAGCTAGCGGCCTACTTTCAATTTTACAACTATGAACGGTATCATCAGTCGTTAGACTACAAAACACCCTTTGAAGTGTATCGATCTGATCATTCCCAGTCAATTCTCTGATACTGCTGAGTTCTCTCTGAAAATTAGTCCATTTTTGTCTAGACAAACGGTACCACCATAGAGGAAACCCACAAGGGCTGCAAGAATTGATGGGCTATGAGGGCTTCGCTCCCGTCAGACAGTATCTGCGCTGGCATGACCAATGGCTTCACGAGCAGATACAGGAAAGGACCGAAGAAGCTTGATGGAGCGGGGCTGCACGAACAACAGCGCCCAAATCCACATCAGAGAAGGAACAAAAGGAAAGCCACTGAGTGAAAAATAGGCGTGACCTGCGAAGCTTCGACCCGTGTGAAGGAGGCGCATCTTCTTTTTTCTTGGACACCAGGTCGCGGCCATTCTTCTGCATGCGAAGTTCTGGGAAGACACCTTCTTCTCTCTGCCTCACGATGATCGTCCACGTGTCGTTCGCTTGACTCTGGTTTGCCATCCGGTGAAAGACGATGAAAGCGCTTGAGGCGATATGGCCCTGTCAATGAAGAATAACTGAGAGAAGGATCTGGAGGACTGGTAGAGGAAGATTCTCGTGAGGCAATGCATCCGCACCCATTTCTGCAAGGAGTTCTTGCTCTACCCCCAGTATTTGCGCGGATTAAGGAGCAAACACTGGGGTATCCTCAACAACAAAGTGATGGCGCAAGGCTTACGCCCTGTTCCACGTTACCGTATCCTGATAGGTGTTGCCATTTTGCGTACTAGTTGCCTGTACCGTGTTGCTGCCAGTCCTCAAGGCGATATTGGACCAGAGGAAGATATGGTTCGTACTGGTCTTTGAGCCCAACGAAACGCCATTGACCGTCAGCGTAACTGAACTGGTATTGGCGTATATCTTGATGTTCACAGTCGGCAATGTCCGATTGACGAAACGCCGGCTGGTAATATAGACGAAAGGTGTATTTGTCCAATTGGCTTTGTACCAGTAGTAAGCATCCTTGTTGGTTTTCCGATCGTAGGTGACCATGCCTTTATCGTTGCGGCCAGGATGATCGCCCTCGTTGCGTCCAGCAGAGGAAAAATCAAACATGGCCCAGATAAATTTGCCCCAGACATAAGGCCTGGTTTTCAGCGCCTGCCAGTATGCCTCGTGAAAGAGCGCCTGCCACTCCTCCGGGTGGAAATTACTGGATGTGACCGGCTGGGTTGGCGGATCTTGATGTTGAAAGATGCTCGCCCCTGCACCAAACTCACTTAACGCGAAGCTCATGGTGGGGAAACTCTGATGTGTGCTGGTCAGGATACCACTGATGTCGTTATAGCTCCCACCATACCAACCATTGTAGCGATTATAGCCTACTGTATCGGTATGCTTCGATTCAGCATTGCCTGCCGTGGAATTGCTCGCCAGCGTTGTCAGGCGGTCGGGGTCTTGCATATGTGCAACATCGTTGAGCGCCTGGAGCAGCGTATTGGTCGCAGTGTCGTTTCCTACTTCGTTGGCAATACTCCAGAAGATGATTGAGGGATGATTGTAGTTCTGGCGAATCATCTCAGTCAATTGTTGCTCCGCACTCTGGGTGAAGGCAGTCGTATTGATAATGCCATTAATGATCGGCTGCTCAGACCAGACAATGACTCCGTTGGCATCGGCATTATCATAGAAACGCTGCGCATGCTGATAGTGCGATGTGCGGATCAGATTGACCCCCATCTGGATCATCAGGCTAAAATCCTGGTCCTGTTCTGCACTGCTAATGGCCCAGCCCTGATCGATGTGGTCCTGGTGCACATTGACACCGTGCAGATCGAGATAATGGCCATTGAGGAAGAAGCCATTGTTGGGATCGATATGATACGAGCGGATGCCCAATGGGGCGCTCACAACATCTTTGACCGAGGTACCCACCTGCACCTGTGCATACACATGGTACAGATAGGGATCAGCCTGGCCGTCCCAGAGATGTGGATTGACCATCGTCGTGTTCTGTACAAAAGTATAGCCTGTATGAGCCGCTACGCTCTGCGTCAAAGAGCGCGTCTGCACAACCGTGCTCGTCGCATCCACAATCGTGGTATTGAGCGTCACATTCTGTGCCGTGCCGCTATCATTCCAGGTCTCGGCGGTTATAGCCAAGGTAGCAGAGGATGCACTGACATTGGTCTGGCGTAAGAAAAGACCCGAGGAACCGTAATCGCCCATCCGCATGTGGACGTTGTCCGTGACCACCAGATGGGCATCTCGATAGAGACCACCAAAGACGGTGAAATCTCCATTGAGGGGTGGAATATCAGTACTGGAGGCATTGTTTACTTTCACCGCAATAACATTGGTGGCACCAACGGTGAGTGCAGAAGTGGCATCGAAGCGAAATGTGGCAAAGCCGCCTTGATGTTCGCCAAGATACGTACCATTGACATACACATCGGCAACAAGGCTGGCCCCATCAAATTGCAGATAGAGCTGACGCCCAGCGTAACTGGAAGGAACGGTGTAATGCAGACGATACCACGAGATGCCGCGATAATAGGTCCCGCCGTTTTCGCCATCGATATTGTTCCATGTATGTGGGAGGTTTACGTCAGACCAACTGCCATCGTTGAAAGAGGGAGCCTGCGCCCCGCTGACATCGCCCTTCAAAAACTTCCAACCAGTGTCTATAATTGTATCAACGCGATTAGAACTGGGGGGACTATACGTTGCAGCGGCTGAAGCCATCTGAGCATCTTGCCCAAAAAAAGCTCCTAACGTACCGCTCACCGCAGTAAAGGCTGTCGTGCTTGCTGAGAGTTCCAAAAAGCGACGCCGCGCCATCTTTTTTTTCTTCATCGAATTTTTTTCTTTCGTGCTTACGCTGGTGGAGCCATTCCCACCAACATTCTTGAAAACACATCGTATCCGAGCAGGCGCGGGAGGAGGTCCGTAGCATCCCTCTGGCTCCTCCCTGCATGCTTTATTAGGGAACCTGCACAAATATTCCACTGCTGATTGGTCCCACCAGTGTCGGTCCATTGGATGATCTGGGCACTATTAGCCCTTGAGGCACCTGTCACATCCAGATCCTTCCCGCTGTTCACGTTCACCAGTTTATACGCACTTCCGAATAGAGGATACTGGTCGCCAGATCGATGACGGGCGTGCTGGTGATGCCGATCTGCAGATCGATATCATGGGGTAGCGGGTAAAAACGTCGCCCGCCGGGACGGCTGTCACATTCGGGCCAGTAAAACTGGTTTTTCACAGCAGAGCAATGGTCGCCGTCTGGTCCGCATCGAAAGCATAGACGCTATCACTTTTGGTGGCGACGTAGACGACATTGTGAGTTGTGCCATGAAGAGAGACATTTGACAGGTAGAGCGGTTGAGCATACACCTGTCCATCGACAGGGTAGGTGACGCGTTTGCCAAACTGGCTGCTGTTTACATTGCTCGTGGTAAGCATCGTCTCATGAGTATCCTGGCCCGTGCGCAAATTATCGTTATGATACGTTGTCACGGCGGTGGTCGCTGGTGCGGCCGTAACGTTTTCTGCGAAGACGGTGCTTCTCACTTCGAGAAAAGCGGCGAAGAGGAGCGTGAGGATTATTCCGCTGATCAGCAGAATGCGTCTGGATGGGTGCATGTTCTTTGAACCTCTTGGGAGGAGAGCGTTTCGACGTTGCATAGAAAGATCCTTCTTTCATAAGTGATGTCAATCTTGAACATCTCACTTGTACTACGAATGAGTTACGTAACTTTGTAAATAATCATAGACTACGTTTGAAGAGAACACGCTGTTAGACCTGTAATCCGATCTCCTACGTAGAAGAGTACATTCTTCCCTTTCATTTGTCAAGAGTCTTTATTTACAAATTTACTTTATGAATTCGGAGCATTTGACAAAATCTTTATGCTCATGACTACCAGTCAGCGCGAAGAAGGCGTGGACATTCTGTGTTCTCCTTTTGTTTTCTCGTAGCGAGGCAATGTGCGCCATCCTCAATTACCAGAGCAGAGACAGCACTTAATGAGCAGCTCGTGCGCGTTCTACATGCAATTGGGCACCACATGACTCACGAATAATCAGGTTGACTGGTAGTTCAATGCGTCTGGATACAGTGTTCAAACCCTTGCTTCGACTGAGCAATAAGGTGGTTGCGCAATTCGTGGGCTCTACGTCAGGACAAATTTCTTGATGACCCATGTTCATTGCTCTGTGTGTAGGAAACAGCCCTAATTC
>JACDAE010000251.1 GCA_013695595.1 Ktedonobacteraceae bacterium
CCGCCATGAACGGTCACACCTCCAGGTATTTCTCGAACCAGGTTTTGATGTGGCGCAGGCGTTCCAGGCGTAGGCGGGGATGTCCACCGCGTGAGAGACCGTGACTCTGACCCTCGAAGCGTACAAAGAGGACCTCGCGCCCCATATATTTGAGCGCGGCGAAGAGCTGTTCGGCCTGCTCAATGTTACAACGCAGATCTTGCTCGCTGTGCAAAATGAGCAACGGTGTATGCATATTCGCGACATAACGTAGCGGCGACATATGCATATATTTATCCAGGTCTTCCCAGGGGGTTGTATCCAGATTATCGTCGGCCAGGTCCCAACCAACATCACTGGCTCCAAACATCGTCGCCATATTCGAGACACAACGATCAGTGATTGCGACTTTGAACCGATCATAATGCCCAATGAGCCAGTTCGTCATAAAGCCACCATAGCTGCCGCCAGTGACGCCTAGACGCTTCTCATCAATATAGCCGCGTTGCAGCAGGAGATCGACTCCGTTCATGATATCGATGGAATCTTTTTCGCCCCACGCACCCTGTACCGCCAGCGCAAAATCGTAGCCATAGCCGCAACTCCCACGCGGATTGGTATAGAGCACGACATATCCTTGCGCCACGAGCAGTTGCATTTCATGGAAGAAGCCATAGCCGTATTGCGTCTGCGGCCCACCGTGGATCTCCACGATCAGCGGGTATTTCTTAGAGGCATCGAAGTTATCGGGTTTGAGTACCCACCCATCGATGTCCCAACCATCTGCACCTTTATAGGTAATGTATTCAGGTGCGACCAGTGACAGCTCGTTGAAAAGCTCGTCGTTCGCTCCGGTGATGCGGTGTACTTCGGCAGAAGATGACGCGGAACGTACGAAAATCTCCTGTGGTCGCGTGGCATCGCCGATCAATAGGGCAAAGGTACTTTTTGCTGCGTCAACACTAAAGTCGCGCACATGCACATCTCCAGGAGTCAACGTCGCAGGCTCGGCATCTGCTCCCTGACTGGGAATGACGTAGATGCGCGATGCTCCATGATAGGATGCAATGATGTAGAGCGCTGTTCCATCCGCCGACCAGACAGGTGCAGGCATCAGGTGCTCGTCGCCGATGTCGGAGTTCGTCCAGTCCATGCAGGAGCCGTCGAATTTGAGCGAAAGATTGGTGGCGGCCTGATTTTCGGCATTGGCAGCGATGCTATAGAGGAAGGTATGACCCGCCGATTTCAGTTTGTAGGAAGCCAGAAAAGCAATTGTTTTGCCATCAGGCGACCAGGAAGGGGAGCCACAGGCCAGGGACTCGTCGGTGAGGCGGCGCAAAGAGCCAGCTTTCCCATCCGCAATGGTAAGGGTATAGACATCAGCTCCAGGCAAGCGCCAACGGTCATCGGCGTGATTTGAGGTGAAAGCAATCTGTGTGCCATCAGGTGACCAGGCCGCCTCGCCATTGTCCCAATCGCCATCCGTTAACTGCTCAGGCTTGCTTCCGTTGATATCTTGTAAGAAGAGGTGTGAACGGCGCTCGTAGATATATCCGACACCATCAAGGCGGTACCAGAGGCGATCAATGACACGCGCCTGGGGCAGGGGTTTGCCATCTTCGGTCTCTTCCGGCGATGATCCTACCGCTGCACTTATTAGCAACCGTTTACTATCGGGCGACCAGACGGGAGAAGAGGCTCCATGCTCCATAAATGTGAGTTGGCGCGCTTCTCCGCCATCGGTCGGCATCAGCCAGATCTGGGGTTTACCTTTGCCACGATTTTTTGCTTCCTTGTCAGGTATCTCTCCCTCGCGATCCGAGACAAAGGCCAACCAGCGGCCATCAGGTGACCAGGCTGGATCGCTGGTATGCCCACTTTCAGCAGAGAAACTACGAGCCGCGCTCCCATCAATAGACGATAGCCAGATAGCTGAACGATATTCATGCTTGCGTTCATCGATACGCGTCACGACGTAGGCCACCTGCTGCCCATCAGGCGAAATACGTGGCCTGCTCAAAAATTTCATTTGATAGAGATCTTCTATAGTAATCAAGCGCGTCATATAATCATTTCCTCTCTAAAAATAGAAGCTACCTGCGGCGACGACTGCGCCTCTCACGCTCTAGCGCGATATCAAGCGTCTCATGCAGGTGCTCAAAATCATCGACATCTAATTGTAGCTCAACGGCTGGCAGATCGTCAGCCCGTGCACGGCCCTCCTCGAAGAGCTGAAGCACCATCACAAGCTCAACTTCAATATCAAGAATTCCTTCTTCTGTAGCCATCTCCAACACATGATCATCGTCATCATCATCATCGTCATCGGGGCTATCCGCCCGTGGAATAAATTCGATATTAGTACGTGCGCATTTAAAGCGACTGGTCAGCTTGAGTGCGTCCGTTGACATCTCCTCAGCCAGTTCGCGGACCACCTCCATCATCTGCACAAAGGCGTCCTGCAACTGCTCCAATGCATCCTCTTCGTTCTCTGGATCAAGCTCCGAAGGCAGTTCTCCGCTCACCTGGCTACTACTTGCACCTCCATCGGGCAAACGCTGACGCGCAAACTCGTTGAGCTGCTTCAATGCCTGGGCAAACGCTGGCGAAAATGCAGTTGTATCTCGCTCAGCCGTTACTTCCTTCTTTTCGTTCTCATTTTCAGTTTCATCGCCTGGAAGCTTCTCATCATCATCATCATCATCATCGTCATCGTCTTCATCTTCGGCGTCCTCCACATCTAACCCAACCGCCGCCTCTACCATAAGTATCTGCTGATGTAACTGCTCAGCCACATCATGGGTAAAGTATGCTAAAACCCTCGCCTGTCGGGATGCAGCCAGAAGTTGAAATTGAGGCCACTCGCGATATCGTTCTCGACCCCTCAGGTAGCGCAATTCTACCATTCCTAATGTGTCTAGCCGCAGCGAAATTTCCATGACTTCCTCCTCATTAGCAAGCGCGAATCGGCTGCTAAATCCATATTTTGGCACCACCACCAGTTCTTGCCCGTGCCTTTTTATTAATATGAAGAGACAAGAAGCTCTTAACTTCTTGCCTCAGCACTATAATTTTTATAACCCTGAATACTTTTCTTTATTGGACAGAATGTGCAAAATATACATGCTTCAGAGATCCATATTTCTCCGTGATCTAAGAGCACAACTAGCAGAAGAACTTTCAGGAGCGTTCTAAAATGTCCTGCATTTCTTCCAATTGTCACTAATTTTCTCCCACAATCATATCACAATGCATCTCAATTGACACGTTCAGATTTACACTCTTACCTCCAGCATTTTCGGGCCTCTATCTTTGCAAAGGAGCGCTGGAACACACACCATTCGCTAAACCATTGCATTCTGTCGTTAAACACTACAAATGAACCGTATTTAGCCTACAGAAACTTTTTCCCTGAGTCAACCGTTGAATGAATAGCCCAACCGGATTTTCTTCTGGAATACGCTTTACAAACTTACCTACATTGTTATACAATGTATACATAAGGTCAACGTATGCATCCTGTTTTTGCTAATGTGCATAGGGTGTATCGGGAATGTTTCCCTGTCGAATTGTACACGATGCCTTTATTCGTTAAGCTATACCTGAAGGAGATAAAAATGAACGATCTTTTAACCGTTGCTGAAGTTGCAATTATTCTGCGCGTCGATGACACTACTGTGCGTCGCTGGGTAAAACAAGGCGCACTAGAGGCTATTGTATTGCCTCACGTTAACGAGAGACAGGCTTATAGGGTGCGTCGT
This sequence comes from Ktedonobacteraceae bacterium, assembly GCA_013695595.1. Lineage (GTDB taxonomy): Bacteria > Chloroflexota > Ktedonobacteria > Ktedonobacterales > Ktedonobacteraceae > JACDAE01. The sequence goes on from JACDAE010000251.1 coordinate 3,741, forward strand.
AGCACGCTTGAGCAGTTGATCGGTTCACCCATTAACCTCGAGGCGATCGAGAGCAAATAGCGTCGTGTGGCATGCACCGGGCTTGTAAACCGCGCCCCTACAC
>JACDAE010000254.1 GCA_013695595.1 Ktedonobacteraceae bacterium
GTGTAGGGGCGCGATTTATAAGCCCGCCGTTCCCCATTATACCCATTCCCAACCATAGTGTAGAGGCGCGATTTATAAGCCCGCTTTTAATTCATCCATTCTCCTGGTGCGTCGCTCCGTACACGCACGCCACCATCGCGGTCCTTAATAACTTTTGCATCATCTGCAATACGTTTTGGCAGATCGGAGACATTGATTCGATGCCAGTAAGCAGCGGGAAAAAGGCCAGCCGCGATAGTTAGAGCAGCACCAATCTGAGTCCGATCAAAAGGCAGACCGGGAGGAAGATGATAGGGAACCTTTGTAATGAGAGTCAGGTGAAGCAAGAGCGCAAAGACAAAGACAGCCAATTCAACAACACAGGCAGTCCCATAAGAGACTAGTTCCCAGGTTTGCCTTTTGCGAAACACGATCGCCAGAGCAATATTGAGCAAGCATAGAAAGAGAGATATCCATAATGTTAGAGAAATGAGCAGGTCAGATCTCCCAAATAACGCTTTCACCCCATGATTTACCAAAGGCATTGACAATATAGTAGCATTCATCATGTATAGTGTATCCCTTCCACCGGGACGCCAGCCCCAGAAAACTCGACAGGTCAGATTAATTTTTGGTCAATAGCAGATTTGTAAAGGCAACTTCCGTTCCTTTCAAATTAACAATCATGCCCACACCGCCGGTTTTCAGCGATTTATCTTGCACCTTTCTCACAACCTTCCCATTCACAGTAAAAGTAAATGAGCTGTCTTTCATAAAAACGTTAAAATTATTGATCGCGTGAGATCCGTGGCCCTGGTGAAACTCTTTCCCAAAGTTACCGTGCCAGATTTTGACCCACTCATTACCCTTACCTTGCAAGCTATCATACTTCCAGAACTGATACTCACCATTCTTTATGTTGACAACCTGAAAAGTGTAGAAGCTAGTTATCTGCTTACCCTTTTTTACTTGTGAGTCAAAACAAAAAATCATACCAAAAGAGTTAATGCCATTATTACCAGTTTCATCGCCCTTAATAGCGGCCATCGTAAGCGTATAGCTTGACGAATTAAGCATAGAGACATTTGGGAGCAAAGCAATAGCCGCGTTTGGGCTGTTCACTACGATATGATATGCGTTATTCTTAAATGTATAAAGTGATCCACTACTATTGCCCGTAGGCAAGTTGTGAATATTGCCACCATTACCATCCAGGGTATCTTTCACGATGACGTTGGCATCCCCGGTAGTATCACCTATGGTTGCAGTTGACGGTGCATTCTGCCCGGTCGTTTTTCTACCAGCGTTTGCAGTTGAGCTGTTATGAGATTGGACAAGGAAAAAAGCCAGGGAACTAAAAATGACGAGTACAACTGCCGCAATGAGTGCAATCAGTTTCAAGCGTCCCTTCAGCAGGGTATCTACGGCAGCAACCCTTTTAGCGATAGGTGGTGGAAGAGAGGTCTTTCGCTCTTCCAGAACGGGCAGTAGCCCGGTAACATAGCGACCAGGCTGACCTGCAACTGGAACCTGAACAACCTTGGTAGCCTGTTGCAGTTTCATCATACCAGTATTACTAGTATTTGTATTGCTCATTCCCACGTTACCCATCACCAATGCGCCAGTCAATTGACGAGTCGTGGAAGCACCCAGTTGTTGAGTTACTGGATTACCGGGTAGCTGTGTTGTCGAACCATTAAATGTTGGTATTGGTGCATCCGTGGACATGCCAGGCGCGGCAGGAAATACAGATGGAGGATTAAACGATGCCATTCCTGATCCAGCATTTGCCTGCCCATACATAGATGGTTGTGGTGCATCATTTTCGGCAACCCTATTTGTATCTGATGACGGGAAAAAGGGCATACCTGAATTTTCAACAGGAGATGCCTCTAAAGGTGACTCGACGGTCGCTTCAGTTGCTAGCGGTCGTAGGCCTGAACCAGCCAGAGTTGTAGGTCCCATAGGGCGCAGATTCGATTTTCCCAGGAAGCGTCCAGGAGACGGGCGTAGCCCTGACTGCTCAGAGGACAATGAAGACAACAAGCCAGGCCTTTGCGATGGCATACCAGGTGCTGGACGCAAGCCAGAGCCTTCTGGAGGTGCCGCAAATCCCGACAAGTTGACAGAAGCAGGCTGAACATCTTGCACAGGTTGCCTGTCTTCCTGGGGAGAAGAGGGCATAAACGCCTGTTTCTCTAAATCGCCTGAAGGTCGGCGCAGGTTAAACTTACGACCGAGCACTGGTCGACCAGGCAAGGCGGGTGCATGGGCGGCGGCTGGCACTGCGGCTGGTTGTACAGGTAACGTAGGAGGAAGAGGCGTATTATTCGGCGGCATAAATGACGTAAGGGATGGCATTGGTATACTTGTTTTACCAATAATATCTTTTCTTGGTTGGTTGCGTTGTCCCATGGGAGATTGTGGGGCAACATTTGCCAATGCATTGTCGTTTACGCCCGTTCCATTTTCAGTAGATGGTCCCTGCCATAGAGGATCAAAGAGGCTACGGGGAGTAAAAAGATGCACATCGGTAAGCCCACCAGATAGCAAGCCACTAAAATCAGGAAGTGGGACACCGGAAGCAATAAGAGAAAGCCGGAAGGCACTGGCAAATTCTTGCACATTATTATAGCGATCATCTGGACGTTTAGCGAGTGCTCGTAAAATGACCTGTTCGGAGGCGAGTGGGAGTTCTCTGCGTAGCGCACGAGGAGAAGGTGGCTGTGCCTGCATATGTTGCATGGCGACCTGCATCGGCATGTTGGCCTTAAAGGGCACTGTCCCGGTCACCATTTGATAAACGATGATGCCTAGAGAATACAGGTCGGCGCGTGTATCTATCTCTCCGCCCATAACTTGCTCAGGAGCCATATAATCGGGTGTTCCCAATGGCACACCAACGCCAGTCAAGCGTGAATTGGCACCCTGGCCCTCGGAGACGACCTTTACTAAGCCAAAGTCAGTCAATAGCAGACGGCCTTCACGGCGAACGAGGATATTGGCAGGTTTAATATCGCGATGGATCACACCATATTCGTGAGCAATTTCGAGGGCTGCAGCCATTTGCTCTAGATAGAGCACCACTTTTTCCAGCGGCAAACGTTCTTCGCGCTCTAATTCATCGCGCAAAGTACCACCACTGATGTAAGGCATTACCAGATACGCCAGGCCATCGCGCTCCCCATATTCATGCACAGGCATGATATTGGGATGCTCAAGAGAGGCAACTACATCTGTTTCACGCCGAAAGCGTTCTAGAAATGCAGCACGCTGGCTAGGTGCCAGAGGAGACATAGGGAGCAACACCTTCACCGCAACCTGGCGTTTCGGGCGAGATTGTTGCGCCAGAAATACAGCGCCCATACCGCCCTGGCCGATCAGTTTCTGCAATGTACAGGTGCCCAGCACCATTCCAATTAATGCTTCTGCATTCATGAACAAATCCCTTTAATTATGCGTAAGTAGTAAATTCTTGAAGGCAACCTCGGTTCCATTCAAATTGACAATCATGCCCACCATTCCGCTCTGGAACGATGTATCCTGGACTGTTTTTACAGCTTTTCCATTCACTGTGAAAGTAAAAGAGGTTCCTTTCATGAAGACCTTGAATATATTAGTGGCCTGTGTTCCGTGACCCTGGTGGAACTCTTTCCCGAAATTGCCATGCCAAAGCATCTTCCACGCTTTACCATTCGCCGTCCCATGTGTATCATCATATTTCCAGAACTGATACTCGCCACCCTTCTGATTTACAACCTCAAAGCTATAGAAGGTGGTAGACGTCGTGTTGCCTTTTGTCTGCTGATTAAAACGGAAAATCATACCAAAAGAATTATTAGCAGAGGCATCATTTCCGTTTACTTCCTGCGTACTTAGCGAATAAGCTAGCTGGCCGGTGAAAGCGCCAGATTGTAACACAGTTGCACGCCCATTATTGTCCCGATCAGTGATATGATAGGCACCATCTTTGAATGCGTAAACGTTTGGAGGGGTCGTCAACCAGTTGTTAATGTTGCGGTCCAGATGATCACTGAGAATAACATTGGCCTGAACGGCTGCGGTCGCCTGAGCAATCGCTGTACCCTTTGGATTTGGTACTACATTTCCATTTGGCTGTGCGGGCATCGTTGCCAGATTTGGGTGTGCACGTACAAAGAAAATCGCACCCGCTACAGCTCCCAGGATCAACAGAATGGCTACTAGTAGTGAGGTGATTTTCACCCATGTTTTGGTTTTTCTCTTCTCAACTGGTTCTTCCGCCGTCTGAGACAAAATAGGCAAGAGGCCAGTCACAAAATGACCTGGCTGTCCTGCAACTGGAACCTGCACTACTTTAACAGGGCTCGTCAACTTTACTGTATTCGGGTTGCCCGGCTGTCCTGGCGCAGCAAGCGTACCAGTTAGCGTCCTTGTCGCCAATGGGGAAACCATGCCAGAAGTAGGGAACGAGTCAGTAGCTGGAACCATGGTTGGACTTTCGACAGCGGCCAGCAGACCTGTCCCGATCTGGGGAAATTTTCCCGTGCGCGAAAGCAAGCCACCGCCAGCACGTGCTACAGGGAGGGAACCGTTTGTAGCAGCAGGCATCATTCCAGTCTCCTCAAACAAGCCGTTCCTGCCGGAAACGTCGCCTCTCTGCATGGCTGGAAAAGCATTCACTTTGGCTGACTGGCGGCCAGAATCTAAGAGGTCGCCTGGAGGCATAGGGATACGTGGGCCGGTTACTGTACTGAATGATCCCGTATAGATGGGACTCATGCCTAACTGTATGCCAGTTCCTATAAGGGACAGGCGGAACGCATTCGCCAGATCTTGAGCACGCATATAGCGATCAGAAGGACGTTTCGCCAGGGAGCGCAACATCACCTGTTCCGCTGTTACGGGAAGGTCCGGGCGTAGCATCTGCGGAGAAGGGGGTGGGATCTGCAAATGCTGCGCGGCTATTTGCATAGGAGTTTCGCCCTGGAACGGTGTTGTCCCGGTCACCATTTGATAGAGGACTACACCCAACGAATACAGATCAGCGCGTGCATCAATCTCCTCACCAATGACCTGTTCGGGGGCCATATAATCGGGAGTACCAACGGGTGCACCTGCGCCAGTCAGGCGCATCTGAGGAGCCTTCCCTTCATCAATGATCTTCACAAGGCCAAAATCAGTAAGAAGCAGACGCCCTTCGGGAGTCATAAGAATATTGGCAGGTTTGATATCACGATGGATGACACCATGATCATGTGCACAATCAAGCGCGGCAGCTATCTGATCCAGATAGTTCACAACGTTCGCAAGAGGAAATGGTCCCTCGCGCTCCATCTCATCGCGCAGGGTACCACCGCTCACATAAGGCATCACCAGATATGCCAGACCATCCCGCTCCCCGTATTCGTGTACGGGGGTAATATTGGGATGCTCTAATGATGCAGCCGCATCTGTCTCACGGCGAAAGCGTTCCAGGAACGCGGCAAGCTGGTTACGGCTCAAAGGCGTCATTGGTAAGAGCACCTTGACGGCCACCTGACGTTTCGGACGAGATTGCTGCGCCAGAAATACAGCGCCCATGCCGCCTTGTCCGATCAGTTTCTGCAATGTGCAGGTGCCCAGGACCGTTCCAATCAATTCTTCTGCGTTCATGAAATTTTTACCCCTCTTCGAATGCTAACATTCATCACCTATCGGCTGAAGTATTCCACGCTTCTCCCCTATAAGATCCTTAGGATCGCCCAACAATTGTACCCTTGTACATATTAGTCAACTTACGTGCTTCTGACAATGTATTGGGCTTGTAAGTATGACCAAAGTAATGTTTGATACAGCTTGAGATGGGATTGAACACCCTTTATAGCAATAAACGGGGAGGAATTTGGAATGGTGGGAGAATTCCCTTTTAGCACACAAGGTGCCTATACATCTCCCACAAATGCTTGCGGATCGTTGAGTCCCTGTGCATCACGATCCTCTTCAGCGTCAAGAGGAACTGACACATCACCAATAGAGGCAACCATCGAGGGTACAGTACGACTCTGAACAATAATGCCATGTCTCAACGCGGCAGACGCCTGTCCCAGGAGTGGGCGCAAATGTTCCATATGCTCACGCTGCACATTCATTTGCTCTATACGCTTGCTCGCTTGATAGAGGGCTGAACGCTCACCGGGATCGTCTTCCGTCATCACTGGTACAGGCTGTTCCCAGAGGTCCTTTGCATCCACAACCTGTCCAATTGCAGACTGTAACTGGTGCAACAGGTCAATCGTTTGATTCAAAATCATCAGGATATCACCCTCTGCAAGATCGATGCGCCGAAGTAACCCATTGAGCGATGTTCCACGCGACCATGCCAGGGCAATCCCATGAAACTCGGGTACGATACCGGGCGTTGGATTAACATCGGCACGCTCCTCAATACCGCGCACGTGTTGGGCAATCTGCCACAGTTCCCGGCGCACTTTCACCAGACGAGCATGTACCACATTGCGATTATTGAGGCGACGATCGTTATCAAAGGTAAACCAGCTACACACTTCAGCCAGCTCATTTGCCGAAAGTTCATTGAGCGCACCACTCATCATCAGTTCCACAATCGTAATGCCAGCAGGATGAAAAATGCTCCTTAACAAACGACCTTTGATAGTAAGTTGATCATCTGGATCGATGAAGCCAAGGGCACGCAGGGCAAAAACCGTTCCGTCAAGTTCAGCAGCACCAGCTCGACTCAAAGGGAAATCACCAATGCGCTGCCGCCTCTTCTCAAGGGCCTGCAAAGCTCCATCAGACGACGCGCCTTTCTTTTTCTTACCAGACTTACTCGCCTTCTGGTAACGCTTCTCCAGACGGTGTAACTCGTTTAGTTCCCAGAGCAGATAACGCTGGTACTCGCGTAAGCTAGAGGCACAAATGCGGCGCAGATGCTTGATATCGCCGGGACGCCACAGATTGAGCACAGAGTTGTAGCGAATCACAAAAGAGCTTGTTACTGGAAGCAATTCACCTGTGATACGTTGGAAAGATGCCTCGAACGGCTCCCAGGGCGAGTAGGGGATAATCGCTGAACCGTGTACATCCATACCCCGACGGCCAGCACGACCCGTCAACTGGCGATACTCGTTCGGGGTGAGCAGGCGCATCTCCTGGCCGTCAAACTTGCTCAGGCTACCCACAACAACAGAGCGAGCGGGCATATTGATACCCAGGGCCAGCGTATCAGTCGCAAAGACAGCACGGAGCAGTCCTCTAGAGAAGAGGGTCTCGACCAGCACTTTTAAGCCTGGAATCAGTCCGGCATGATGAAAGCCCAGGCCACGCGGGAGTAGCCCTAGCAGAGCGTGGACCTGTTGTAGATTCCGGTCCTCCTCTGGCAGATTCTCTTGCCAGATAGCGATCTCCTGCCTGATTAACGCTTGCTCTTCTGGTGTGGTAAAGAGATGTTGTGCGGTACTCATTGCGCCCTCTTCAACCACGCGCCGTCCAGGTAAAAAGTAGAGGCACGGCAGCATATTGGCATCGCGCAGAGCCATCAACACTTCGCCCGGTTGCGGAGCTCTACGCTCGGCAGGCCGCTTAGGACGTGGCTTCTCCTGGGGAGCTGATAGTTTGTCCGTCTGAGGCTCCCCTGATGTTTCTTGAGTAACCTGAATCTCTTGTTGAGCTTCTTTTCTGGTCTGCCTGTTGCCACGTCTTCCGCGTCGCCGGTCTTCCCATACATCGTCCAGATCATCCTCGTCATCCTCATCCTCATCAAAGGTATAGACGCGACTGCGAGCAGCCATCTGGGCTAATTTTGCCTCACCGCCAATATCAGGAAAACGCTCAATGCGCTTGCCATCAGCATCTTGAACAAGGCGTAGTTTGCTATCAAGAAAGTAATAATGTTCGAGGGGAACCGAGCGTTGCTCATGTACAATCAAGGAAATGGGGCGATGGACACGACTGATCCAACTTGCCAGATCCTCAGCATTACTCACGGTTGCGGAAAGACCAACAAGTTGTACATGGGGAGGCGAGCAGATAATCGCCTCTTCCCACACGGGGCCGCGTCCAATATCGCTGAGATAATGCAGTTCGTCGAAGACTACAAAGCCCACGTCCGCCAGTTCTGATGGAACGGTAGAGCGGCTACCACCCTCTTCTAACAGCATATTACGGTAGACTTCGGTCGTCATCACGACAATAGAGGCGCGGCTATGCTCGACGATATCGCCAGTCACCAGACCAACGGCATCGGAGCCATATACCTCACGGAGATCACGATGTTTCTGGTTAGAAAGCGCTTTCAAGGGTGTTGTGTAGATCACGCGCTGATTACGTTGCTGCGCCGCCCACATAGCATATTCCGCAACGAGCGTTTTTCCCGTTCCGGTAGGGGCCGCAACCAGAACCGACTGCCCCTGCACAAGTTCGGCAATCGCGTCCAATTGAAACTGATCAAGAGGAAACGGATAACGTGCTACAAAATCTTGAATTTCTGCCAGATTCTCTTGTCCAGCTTTCACTTCTTCGTCCATACGTTCTTTAATTTTTCGATGTACTAACTTTCAATTTAATCTATTGTAACATGTTGTTTCAATGTGAACAAGAGATTAAGAAAATGTACTCAAAAGATACAAATTTGCAGCGATAAAGATGCAAATTTGTACTGCACATTCGTATAATTCCAGTAGTGGACTATGCCTGGCTCTATTCAGGATAGAGCACGCTTCAAATGTTCCAAAGAGGTGTTGCCGCCAGAGCATACAATGCCTATCTTCTTTTCACGTAATTCATCATGGAGGTGATACGCGGCTGCCAATGTAGCCGCACCTGCCGCCTCAGCCAGTGTGTGGGCACGCTCGATCATCCAGACCATAGCTTGCTGAATCTCTTCGTCGCTAACCAGAATAAAGTTGTCCAGGCGCTCCCAGAGGATAGTCTGCGGCAGTTCAAAGGCTGTGCCAGTCGCCAATCCTTCCGCGAAGGTGCGATTAGAGGCCGGAAGTAGACGATGCTGGAGCCAACTTTCATAGGCAGATGGCGACAATTTTGATTGAACGCCGATAATACGCGTTGTAGGACTAATGGTGTCGGCTACGAGGCATGCACCCGCAGCTCCACTCCCTCCGCCAATCGGGACAATGATGACATCCAGTCCAGGTTCATCCTCTAACATCTCCAGCGTAGCAGTGGCAACACCGGCAATCAATAGTGGCTCATCCCCTGAATGAATATAACGGTAACCATGTTCTCTTGCCAGTTCCTCACAGTGCTGCCTTGCTTCATCAAACGTTGCACCGTACTGGATGACCTCGGAACCCATTCCTTGCATCGCCGCGACTTTGCCGGGGTTGGCACCTTCGGGCACCACAATGCGCGAACTTACGCCGAACAAGCGCGCTGCGTATGAAACGGATTGTCCATGGTTGCCTGTCGAAGCAGCTATCACGCCACGTTCGCGCTCATCTGCACTTAATTGGGAGATAAGATTGATGCCGCCGCGCACCTTAAAAGCTCCTACAGGCTGATAATTTTCGTGTTTGATGTAGACTTCAGTTCCAATCAAGGCATTGATAGCGGGATAGCTGTACAGAGGCGTGGGCGCGAGGTAAGGACGGATACGCTGACGTGCCTCCAGGACAGCTTGAAATGTGGGAATTTGCACGATTGAGTACCTTCTTTATTGATGGAGAATATTCATACTGCTAGCACGCCGGGCGATATGCGTCAAGCCAGAAGCGAGGCGCAAGGCGATATTGACCGATCCGAGTGACTGCATCCATAATGGCAGTTTCCCTGGTTCAGCCAGGTCTATTCTCTGCTGTATCTGCGTCCTGGCCCCCTGCAGACTCTCCTCTATATTCGCTATCTGTGGATAGTACTGATTGACATCAATTTTTTGTTTTTCAGCATAGGTATAGAGTTGCTGCAAGGATGTTTCGCAGTCGTTTGCATCTTTTACCAGATTATCCACCGACTCAGCAGCAATATTTGCCTGAAAAGAGCGAGCCTGACCCGTAAGGCGAATAACCGAGCGCGAAAATGAATCTATCATTTGCTTCCCCTCATCTTCTTCGTAAATTACTACGAAAAATCCCATTGAGAGTTCTATTTCAAACAAATTTGCTCAATGCGTTCCTGCTGAAAAGTATAACATAAAGGCAAGAGAAATGGCACAAATTTGGCACGAACGGGCATATATCCGCTGTTATGTATTCTTATATAGTACTACCTGTATCTATATTCCTACCTGTATCCAGGGCTATTTAATTCTCGCTTTCCTTCCGGATATGGCTCGCAAGCGAGCCGAAAAGGGTTGATATCGTGCGTGTTTTGCGGGCGCTGCCCGCAAAACACGCACGATATCAACAAAGCGAGAATTAAATAGCCCTGACCTGTATCTAATTTAATTGACAAGCCATATACAACTTTGTATACTCCAATCAGAAGACATATGTTCAAATAGAGTCAGCGCAAAATAGAATGAACAGGTGAGAAGGTGGCGATGAGATGCTGATAGATCCACTTACCCCGGTGATTGTGTTCCTCGTGAAAAGTGCTGTGTCATGGCTTCCTGCCATCGGGGGGACATTACTTAATTCGGATATCGAGAAGGGACAGCAATCGCTCTTCGGGTGGATCACACGCTGGCAAACAAAAAGAACACGCGTACAGCATCTCAAAGTAGCCTTACAAAAAGCGGCTGAACAAGGTATTCATCCATTTCAAACACCCGGCGAACGTGATCAGTACCGCTCCATTCTTGCCATACTTTCACAACCAGGCTTTTATAATGAGGAATTGCGTCGTGAGTCACTGCGCCTCTTTACGCTCTCTGATTCACCAGACCTCAAAGCGCTTTCGGACATCTACAATCGCGCCCGGCGCATTGAAACACTCTCACAAGCACAGGCGTCTACAGATGTCGATGCATCACCCTATCTTGTTAGTTTTTTCTCCGCACTGTTAGATAAACTATACAACGATGAGGTTTTTGGTCCACAGGTACGTGAGGTGCTCAACGCGCGTGCCGCAAAAACAACCCAACAGCGCCTGCCTCAGATTGCTGAAGGCATACAGGAGCTGGTGGTAGGCGTTCGGCAATTGCTCCAGGCGACTACTCTCGATTACACGAGCGACCAGTTCGAGCAGGATGTTACCGCCTACCTCTCTTATGTTGAACGCACCTATGATTCCCTCAAATTACCCAGCGTCATTCCAGAAGAATCCGGAGACAGGGATGCAGAACTCAATGCAATCTTCGTCTCCCCTCATGTAGCATTGCAGGAACCGACCCAATCGGGCACGTTGCAATATGCTTCTATTCTGGCACTCTTGAAACATTCCCCCTATGTTGTACTCCTGGGAGGTCCAGGTTCCGGTAAGTCAACCATAACACGGTATCTGGCATGGAGCCATGCCGCTGCACGACTGCCTTCCAATGCTGCTTTGCTCGACAATATCCCCTTATTACCAGGAAAACCCGTCCCGCTACGCGTTGAATTACACGATTTCTCGGAGATACGCGCACAATATCCTGACACAAGCATCTTTGTTTATACCACTGAAATCGTTTTAGGGCGCATGGCAATTGACGTGAACACCCATATGTTTGATGTGCTGCTCAAACAGAATGCGCTCCTCTTTTTGTTCGATGGACTCGATGAGATAGCAGACTCTGATGAGCGGCGCACGTTAATCGATATGATTGAAGATATCGCGCAACGGTATCGTGGCAATAGCATTCTGGTCACATCGCGCCCGGTTGGATATGAATTATTCGGCTTCTCGAAACGCTGGTTTACGCATGCTATTGTGCAAGAGCTAGACGATGAGCAGATTCACCAGTTTCTGGAGCTCTGGTATAACCGTGTGTTGCAGCTTGCACCGCTTCCCTATGAGGATCAAAAAGAGCTGGCATTACTCTATGAAACGCTCAAAGGGAATCCGCGCCTGCACACCCTGGCTAGAAATCCGTTGCTCTTAACCATCATCACAACGTTGCATCGCACCGAACGCCTGCCAGATAGACGTGTGCATGTCTATGATCGCTGCGCCGACCTCTTATTGGATACATGGTCACGGAGAAGGGGCACCAACGAGCGCTGGCAAGATATGCAGATGACCCGTGATGTACAACGCGCCTGCCTTGCTCATCTTGGCTTCGTTTTATATGAACGCTTCCAGGAACGTGAAAAAGATACGGACAGTGGCGCAGGTGTATTCAACGGCGACTGCCTCACATTGACACAGATGCAGACCGAAGTTGAATTTTTTCTCAAGAGTCGCCAGCTTTTCTCGCCCGAAGAGCGTCAGATTGAAGCTGAACGCTTCCTTGAATTGATGCGCACCGAGACGGGTCTGATCGTCAAGCGGGGGAGAGATGAAAGCGGTGAGGATCTTTATGGCTTCATCCACAGAACCTTTCAAGAATACTTCGCTGCCCTTGACATCTACTTCCGGCAGGCAGATCCCCCTCACCCTGATCTCCCTGGCGAAAACGCCAATACAATCCTCAACACATTTCTCACAAGCCATCTCCATGATCCCTACTGGCAAGAGGTGATTCTGCTCCTCTTTGGCAAACTTGGCCCTGTGAGAGCAACCATACAGATTCAGATGATTCTTAACCCACCAGACGGAAGAGTGTGCTGCCGCAGCAATTACACCGAAATTATTCAACAGGATCTCTTCTTCGCATGCGCCTGTTTACAAGAGGAAATCACGGTTCAAAATAACCTGACTCGCGAAATCGTTGCGCGGCTCAGCAAGCTCATACAGACATCTCCATTCCCTTCACAACGTGTGTACGCAATTGATGCACTGGCCGCCCTCCTCAAAACACAGCAATACAGCCAGTTGGGACGCACAACATTGCTTGATCTCATGACACAGGATACTCTCTCCACAAGCATCAGAATTCAAGTCGCGCAGATACTTTGCCGTAGTATGTCTCCTACAAGTGAATTAAAGGTTCAGGCGCAACAGATGCTTACCGACCTGCTGCAACAACCTGAAAGTTCCGCCTGGAGCGCCATACAGGCAGCTCAGGCGCTCTACGAGTGTTACCCAAACGCTTCACCAGAACAACTACAGGCTGTACAGATGATGCTAGATGCTACCGTCCGTCATCAATTATCATTTGAGCAGACAATACAGATAATGCGTACATTTTTGCAAAGACCATCCATTTCAGACGAAATCGTTCGCCTCATCAGCCACACATTATTACAGAGGTTAGAGCACACAGAAGTGTCACTGGAGCAAGCTCGTTTGCTGGTTGACGCCCTCTCTTATTCAGCCACAATAGGCTCATTAAACGATTGGGAGAGCGCTGCCGACAGGCTGCTGGCCATTCTACAAAACAACACTGTTCCCTTTAAAAAACTGGTAACATGCACCTATATACTCTATCAGGCTCTTGTGAAATCCGACCGTCGCTTACAAGCGGCACAACACCTCCTGAACAGCGCCGACAGATCCACTCTCAGTATAGAAGAGATCATCGATATTGGGGGAGCTCTCTCCTGGAACGATCATGATGAGGCAGATGAGCGGCAACGTATCATTGCTCTACTTACAAATACGTTACAGCGATCCGAACTTTCATTTGAGCAGACTCTACAACTCCTCGAAACGCTCTATGGTTGCAGCCCAAACGGCTCAAATGAGCAGCAGCAGGCCATACAACAAATTCTGCAACTGACCCGGCAAACGCATCTGCCTTTTGAAGAGAAGGTACAGGCAATTGAAGTTCTCTACAGGTGCAGCCCACTCAACTCACGAGAAAATCTGCAAGCGGTCGATATGCTGCTAGCAATAGCCCAGGCATCCGACCTCAGGGTAGAAGAAGCCATCGAGATCTTTCAGAGGCTTTACGATTATGATCTGGCAGTATCGATTGAAGGTCAGGAGGCACTCCAGATTCTAGTGAGGTTCCTACAAAAACCTGATCTTTCACAACGACAACAGATCCAGGTCGCACAAGATCTTTATGAGGCAAGCTTTCCTCGTTCAGCAAACAGAGAACAAGCAATACAGGTGCTCTGGAAATGGGCACAAGATGCTACCTTACCAACAAAAATACGCCTGGAGGCTACCAAGACCCCCCTCATGGTTGGAGATGCCAACTATCCAGACCGTGCACACGCAGTCCAGATTATTCTTACGCTTAAACAAAAAGAAGAGGCCAGGACATATCTTGAACAACACTGGCAACCTGTCCTGCAACACAACAGAGTTGAACCATCTGATGTGCCAGCGCTCATTGAGCTGCTTCAGCAAGATGTGTTGCCAATGGATGTACGGGATGAGATATATAGAATATTGAAGCAAATGGTCCCGCAATTTGGCAATATATAATGACCTGGCTCTCTGTAGAGCTTGACACGTAAGTATATTCTTACGTATAATTGAGAAAGAGTGTATAAGGATCGTATAGAGTATGGGCTTGTAAACTGAAGGATTATAAGGGCTTGTAAACTGCGCCCCTACAATTGTCACGAAAGGCATTATGGCATGTCCAGCAACATTTTTCGTCTGCTTGCCGATGAGGAAAGTTTTACCGATGAACTGTTTGCATTTGTAACTGATAATAACGCAGATAGCCGCAATGAGCGTGCTATTATCAGCGTGCTACACGAGGTTGCGCCGCAGATTGTCTCGGTTGCCGAATGTATGGTTATTGACGGTGTCGATGAACGGCATTATGTCGAGGATTATGTACACGCCTTACTTCATAGTGAGGGTACGTCCAACGACTAGCTTAAACAGGGTAGAGAGGCGTTCCTTTACGCCTCTTTCCATCAAAAAGAGAAAGAGCTAAAAGACCCTTTCTCTTCGCCATTAGTTATACAACCTTAAGGTATTGCACACTGAATAACTGTTGTGCATCGGTCCATACGTGCTCGATGGCAAATCCTGCACATACAGCCAGTTGCGCAAACTCTGCCGGGGTATACTTATATGAACTCTCTGTCCAGATACTTTCCCCCAATTTAAAACTGAACTCACTTTCTTCAATATGCACTACTTGCGGCTTAAGGCTCACAAGATGCATCTCAATGCGACTTTGACCAGGGTTATAGAAGGCATAATGACCAAATTGGTCCAGTTGAAAATCTGCCTCCAATTCCTGATTGATACGTTCCAGTAGATGCAGATTGAAGCGTGCCGTCACACCTTGCGTATCGTTATAAGCGCGGTGCAGAATGTTGAAGTCTTTCTTCAGGTCCACACCGATCAGCAAACCTCCTCCTTTACATGTCTTTGCAATCTGTTGTAGAAAGCGTATAGCAGGCTCACGATCAAAGTTGCCGATGGTTGAACCAGGAAAGTAGGCAACGCGCTTTGAAACAGGGCCTGAAGACGTAGGCAACGTGAAATCACTCGTATAGTCTGCACAAACTGGGAACACTGCGAGGCCGGGATAAGCCGCGGCAAGTGAGGCGGCAGAACGCTGTAAATGCTCTTTCGCAATATCGATAGCCACGTAGCCCGCTGGATTATGCAATGCATCCAGAAGCATACGAATCTTCGTGCTGCTACCGCTTCCGTACTCAATAAGCATGCATCCAGGCCCAAGAAGAGAGACAATCTCAGGTATGTACTCTTGCATGATCCCTAGTTCGGTACGGGTAGGATAGTATTCATCCAACAGACAGATTTGCTCGAATAGCTGGGAACCAATATCATCGTAAAAGTACTTGCTAAGCAGTTCTTTTTTTGCATCCTGCAAACCTTGCAAGACATCGTTACGAAATGTGTTCCGTTGCGGTTCAAAATCATAGAGTTCTAAAGGACTCTTTCTGTGCTGCTGAATGTTACACCTCCCTTGCTAATCGAATACCCATAAATTGCCACTGAGCATTAGCTGGAAAGAAATTGCGATACATAGACCGAATATGCGTCATGGATGTGGCACAGGAACCACCACGCAGAACATACTGATTACACATGAACTTCCCGTTATACTCGCCAATAGCGCCGGGGCCAGGTCGGAAACCAGGATAGGGTGAATACGAGCTTTGTGTCCATTCCCATACGTCACCGTACATCTGCGCAAGTTTGCCGGTGCTGGAAGTACTCAACGGTGCTGGATGATACAGGCCATTCTCAACAAAGTTTCCTTCAATGGGAACATCTTGCGCGGCAACCTCCCATTCGGCTTCGGTGGGCAGGCGTGCATCCGCCCAGCGTGCATAAGCGTCAGCCTCATAGTAGCTGACGTGGCAGACCGGTTCGGCCTTATCAATCTCGCGCAAACCCGAGAGCGTCATCGTCCACCATTGGCCATCACGCTTCTCCCAGTAGAGCGGAGCCTGCCACTCTTCCGCACGCACAGTACTCCAACCTTCCGAGAGCCACAAAAGGGGATTTTGATAGCCGCCATCCTCTATAAACTCCAGATATTCGCCGTTCGTGATCAGGCGCGAGGCCAACTGGAAAGACTGCAAGAACTCTCGGTGCCGTGGCCCTTCGTTGTCAAAAGCAAAGCCCTCGCCCTCATGTCCGATCCAATAGATCCCTTCAGGAAAGGAGACCCATTCCAGCGGTGAAACGTGCGACTCATTTATAGCTGAGCGTTCTCTATACACTGGATAGAGGGGATTACATGAGAGCACATGCTTGAGATCGGTCAGCATCAATTCCTGATGTTGCTGCTCATGATGAAAACCAAGCGTAATAATGGGGGCAAACTCTAATAGACGTTGCTCATCAAGCGTTGCGAGAAGGGAAAGCACCTGTTCATCAACATACTTTCGATACTCATAGGTCTCTTTAACCGTGGGGCGCGAAATCAAACCACGGTTGGGTCTACAATGCCGCTCTCCCAGCGTATTGTAGTACGAGTTAAAAAGATAAGCATACTGGGGATGCAGAGACTGATACCCAGGAATTGCCGGAAAAAGCAGGAATGTCTCAAAGAACCAGCTCACATGGGCCAGATGCCATTTCGTTGGGCTGACATCCGGCATCGATTGAACAACATAATCTTCAGTGACGAGTGGTTCACATAGGTATTCAGAGAAGCGTCGAATGTCCTGATAGCGCTCCATAAAGGAGGTTTTTGAGGGGACGTTGGCATTAAGTGGACGGGCTTGAATGGACTCGGTCATAAATCTTTTCTCCTACTGTCTATCCAACTACAAAACATAATCGAGACAAGACTGCTACAAGCACATCTTCCAATGATTGACGCATACATCGCATCATCAGAAGTAACTACTTCCATGTAGCTTTTCAAAGAGAACTTTCCCCTACCATCCGTCCAATTGTAACATTTTTCGCGTAGAATATCTACGCACCTATCCAGTTTGATTAGCCAACACGGGCTTGTAAACTGCGCCCCTACACCAGTGCTGGCTTCGCATCTGTTGCCAATGCTGGTGTAGGG
>JACDAE010000257.1 GCA_013695595.1 Ktedonobacteraceae bacterium
GGTGAATAGAGCGCTCATCAGCTTGAAACGCTATTTTAGCTGGACTCTGCAAAAGCAGCTCATCTCTTACGATCCTTCGGTTCCAGTCAAATTAGTTGGCGAGGAAGAACATGCCCCGCGCCATTTGGAGGATGAGGAAGAACAGGCGTTGGTTGCAGCCGTGATCAATGAAGGAACACTCAGAGACCGCGTTCTTATTGTCTTACTTCTGCATACGGGGTTACGAGCCAACGAAATCTGTCAACTACGACGAGATCAGGTAAGGCTGAGCAAACGCAGCGGGACACTGGAAATCATCGGCAAACGCAATAAATATCGCGAAGTCCCACTTAATGCAACAGCCCGCAAAGTGTTAGAAGAGCATCTTTCAACTTTGCCACCCGATAGTGTTTCTCTGTTCCCTTCTGGCAAGACCAAAAAGGCTCTATCAGAACGTGCACTTGGCTACATTATTAAAAAGTATGCGGATCGTGCGAAACTCGTCGATGTCAGTCCCCATGATTTACGCCATCGTTTTGGGTATCGCATGGCAGAAGCTGTTCCGCTACATCGACTCGCACAAATTATGGGACATGACTCACTGGATACAACCCGATTATACATTCAAGGAACTAGGCAGGACTTACAACAAGCAGTTGAAACTATTGCGTGGACGTAAGAGACAATGAGAGATAAGAATGAATGAAAATCTAGAAATTTTCTGTTGCTATGCTCGGGAAGATCAGCCGCACTTGCTCAAGCTCAGAACCCATCTGAAATTACTAGAACGAGAGGGTATTCTGAACATTTGGCATGATATGGACATTGCTCCTGGAGCAGAATGGGAAGAAGAGATTAATAAGCACCTTAATAATGCCCACATCATTCTTCTGCTCATTAGCTCTGATTTCATGGCATCGGATTACTGCTATGGTAAGGAGATGAAACGAGCAATGGAGCGGCATGAACGTAAAGAAGCCTGCGTTATTCCAATCCTTCTCCGTCCCGGCATTTGGCAGGATGCTCCATTTGCTAAGCTGCAAATACTGCCCAAAAATGCGCGACCAGTAACCGATTGGCGAAGCAGAGATCAAGCATGGTCCGCTATTGCTCAGGAGATTCATCAAGCAGCGAAGGAGCAACTCAAAAAACTACCTACTGTTTTATCTCAGAGATCTCAATATGAAATTAACAACACAAGACATTCTGCTCAAAGCCAAGATGGGATTGCGCGATGTGACTGGGGCGAGGCACCTGACGTTCCTGTATTCTTTGGACGTGCAAAAGAACTGCTCTCGTTAGGGCAATGGATTACTAAAGATCACTGTCGTTTGGTCGCCCTTGTGGGTATAGGGGGAGTTGGCAAAACGGATCTATCTCTTAAGCTAGCACAAGATATCCAAGGGCGATTTGACTACGTTATTTGGCGAAGATTACTTGATGCTCCAACAGTATCTGAGATCTTAGTAGATTTAATTAAGTTCCTTTCAAACCAGCAAGAAGTTCATATGTTAGATACGGTGAGTGAACAGATATCGCGGCTCCTTTATCATTTACACCAGCATCGCTGTCTCGTGATTTTAGATAATGTAGAAACGATTCTTCAAAGTGGCAAGCATATCGGTCAATATTCTCCAGGTTATGAAGAGTATGGACGACTTTTTGATGGTATTGCTAAATATCCTCATCAAAGTTGCCTTTTACTGACAAGCCGCGTAAAAGTAACAGAAATTGCAAGAGTAGAAAGTAAAACAGGCATTGTCCGATCGTTGGAAATCAGAGGTCTTCACTACTTGAATGCAAAAAAAATCTTTGCAGAAATTGGCTCATTTTCAGGTTCAAAAGAAGATTGGTATCAATTAAATTCTCTTTATAACGGAAATCCTCTTGCCTTAAAACTCGCAGCTCACCACATTAAAGAAGTTTTTTTTGGCAGTACCTCTGAGTTTTTAAGAGAAGGGAAGCCAGTTTTTTCAGATCTTGAGAACCTGCTAGATTGGCACTTCGATCGCCTGTCGGATATGCACAAGGAAATAATGTATTGGTTTGCCATTAATCGTGAGCCAACATCACTCTCACAATTAAAGGAAGATGTTCTTTTACTTACAAACAAAGAGCAATGCGCATCGACCTTACAATCCTTGCAAAGACTAATACCTCTTGAGAAAAGTGCTAGGAGCTTCACTCTCCAGCCAGTCCTTATAGAGTATATGACTCAGCGGTTTATAGAACATGTGATGGCGGAGATTAGGAATGGGAAAATAAATCTTTTCAATAGTCATACATTACTCAAAACCTCAGCCCCAACTTATGTTAGGAACATTCAAAGTCGTCTTATCCTCAAAGTCGTGAGTGAAAGGCTCCTTGAAATATATGGTAACCGAGAAAAGCTTGAGGGAAGGCTGACGCATATACTTTCTCTATTGCGAGAAGATTTTCGTTTCACTCCTAGCTATGCTGGAGGAAATTTACTCAATTTGCTTTGCTACTCAAAGATAGATTTAAGAGGCTATGATTTTTCTTCCTTGTCTGTTTGGCAGGCGTACCTTCAGGGAATAAATGCACAGGAGGTTAATTTTGCTTATGCAGATCTTTCGAATTCGGTCTTTACCGATACATTCGGAAGTATTGCTTCTGTAGCATTGAGTCCACACGAAAGCTTATTAGCAGCAGGAACAGCGGCAGGAGAAATCCGATTGTGGCAATCTGTCAGGGGGCTTCCGCTGCAAGTAATTCAGGGGCATACTGATTGGGTTTGTACCCTAGCTTTTAGTCCTGATGGCAAAACTCTCGCCAGTGGAAGTGATGATAAAGTGATTCGCCTCTGGGAAGTGAGCAGTGGTCGATGCCTCCATACGCTGCAAGATCATAGCGGCTCAGTGTGGTCAGTAGCCTTCAGTCCTGATGGCAAGACCCTTGCCAGTGGGAGTTATGACCAGACGATACGACTCTGGGAAGTAAGTAGTGGTCGATGCCTCAACATACTACAAGGCCACACTAACCCGATCCGATCGGTGGCTTTCAATCCTGATGGCAAGACCCTTGCCAGTGGGAGTTATGACCAGACGGTACGACTCTGGGAAATAAGTAGTGGTCGATGCCTCAATACCTTGCAGGGTCACACTAACCCGATCCGATCGGTGGCTTTCAATCCTGATGGCAAGACCCTTGCCAGCGGAAGTGAAGACCAAACAGTCCGACTCTGGGAGGTGAGTAGCGGTCAATGTCTCAACACGCTGCAAGGTCACATCAATGTAGTCTTATCGGTAGCTTTCAGTCCTGATGGCAAGATCCTTGCTAGTGGAAGCAAAGATCGGACAGTGCGTCTTTGGGATATGAGCAGTGCTCGCTACTTTAATACTCTACAGGGTCATGCTAGTTCAGTGTGGTCAGTAGCCTTCAGTCCTGATGGCAAGACCCTTGCCAGTGGGAGTTATGATCAAATGGTACGGCTCTGGGAAGTGAGTAGCGGTCGGTGCCTCAACACCCTACAGGGTTACACTAACCCAGTTCGATCGGTGGCTTTCAGTCCTGATGGCAAAGCTTTCGCAAGTGGAAGTGATGATCAAATGGTACGGCTCTGGGAAGTAAGCAGTGGTCGGTGCCTCAACACCCTACAGGGTCACACCAATACCGTCTCTTCAGTAAATTTTGCCCCTGATGGTCGGGTAATCGCTAGTGGGAGCTATGACCAGACGGTACGACTCTGGGAGGTGAGCAGTGGTCAATGCCTCAACATTCTACAAGGTCATGTTGACTTGGTTAGATCAGTGGCATTCAGCCCTGATGGCAAGATCCTTGCTAGTGGGAGCGAAGACAGAATAGTACGATTATGGGAAGTAAGCAGTGGTCGATGCCTCAATACCTTACAGGGTCATAACCACTGGGTTCTATCGGTAGCCTTCAGTCCTGATGGCAAGACCCTTGCCAGTGGGAGTTATGATCGAACAGTACGATTATGGGAAGTAAGCAGTGGCAAATGTCTTAGTATCCTACAAGGTCATACAAGCACTGTTTGGTCGGTAAGCTTCAGCCTTGATGGTAAAATTCTTGCTAGCGGTAGTAATGATCAGACAGTACGGCTCTGGGAGGTGAGTAGCGGTCAATGTCTCAACACGCTGCAAGGTCACGCAAACCCAGTTCGATCAGTGGCATTCAGTCCTGATGGCAAGACCCTTGCCAGTGGGAGTTATGACCAGACAGTACGGCTCTGGGAAGTGAATAATGGTCGGTGCCTCAACACCCTACAGGATTATGGTCATTGGGTCTTAGCAGTAGCCTTTAGTCCTGATGGCAAGACCCTTATCAGTGGCAGATTTGGTGGGGTAATAAACGTTTGGGAGACGCAAACCTATTTGTGTCCAGATGTATTGAGAATTGATAGACCTTACGATCTTATGAATATCACACAAGTGAAAGGATTGACAAAGGTTCAAAAAGATACACTTGGTTTTTTAGGTGCAATTGAATATAAAAATGACTATGGAGAAGGCGGAAAAAATGCAAATTAAGATTATGACTTTCAATATCCATCACGGCGAGGGAACAGATCAGAGAATTGATTTAGATAGACAAGCTGCTATTATACAAAAATCCCAAGCAGAAATTGTTTTTCTGCAGGAAGTTGATAAGGATACACGACGTAGCTATGGCTTGGACGAAGCAAAAGTACTATCTAACAAGTCGGGTTTTGAGTACTATGTCTTTGGTAAAAATATGGATTTTGATGGAGGTGAATATGGCAATGCTATCTTATCCCAATTTCAGTTGGAGCAACCGAATAACTATTCGCTTCCACAACCTCTTTTTCCTGGTGGGCATAGAGAATCACGCGGCCTTCTTCAAGTCGAAGTAATTGTAAATAAAGCGAAATTTGTGCTCCTTGGTACTCACTTTTCTCTTTATGAAAGAGAACGTTTGATACAAGTAGACTTTGTACTGAAAATTATAAATCAGGTATCTGCATCTGTACCTATCATCCTTGCTGGCGATCTAAATTGCTCTGAAACGAGTAAAGAGATTAGCAAGATTAGTCAATGCCTTACAGATACATATAAGGTCACCAATCATAATCTCTCGTCGAGCAATCGAATCGATTATATCTTTTTCAGAGGTCCATATCGAATAACGGCTTTTGCTGATATACAAACTGTCGCCTCTGACCATAATCCATTAGTAGCCACTTTCTCTTCAAACCCCTAAAAATACTTGGTGCTATTTGCAGAAAAAGTTTGCTGACATGAAGATTTTAATCGTATATTTGTATAGATATTCACTATTACCGGCAATTGATGTTCTAGCAGCTCAAATGGCTGCTCCAAGAACGAATCCTTGCCATACCCCGTGTTCGTTCGCTTCGCCTGCTCACTGAGTCCGTCTTTAAGATGGCCTTCTACTCTGAGTCCTACTTGCTTTTTCATTCGCTATGCCTCTCTGTTGGGGTTTTGGCATAGGATAGATTATGCTAGCACGCATTGTCAACCATCTAGCGGGGTTGCTAGATGTATAAAAGCGCTCGTAGAGGGCGTGCATTGCCCGCCGCTAGGCGCAAGATAGCGACGTAAGGAGCGCTTTATCTTGCACTACCTGTCCGCAGACATGGTGTCCCAACGCTGCGGCAATAGCAACGTTCGTTTTTGGCAGGACAGGTGCGGCGCTTCGCATGGCGCTGCGCGATTCTGTCACAGTATCGCGTATCCGGTGGCTACAGGAAAGGTTACTTACCCAAACATGGCTACCTGCTGCGGCCCTCGGCGTTCTGGGTGCTCATACCACCAGTAGTAGCAGCTACATAACCACGTCTGCCCGCTCGGATCTTTCACCCAATCGTCAACGTGCCCACATCTGATACACGGTTGCTCGCACTCCGGTGGGGTTGTTGCCGTTCCTGGCCGTCCTCTGGGTGCGCTCGGCGGCAATTCACTGCTGACGCTAGTATTCTCATACCCCACATTGCTATTATTATCCATCATAGCAGTTTCGGGTACAGTATGAGAACACTGGTGTTGGTGTGTGGGGGGGTGGGCCTGCTGCTCGGCCTCGGCCTGGGCTGCCCGCCATTCCTTCAGGTAGCGCCCGGCTGTATCGGTTTTTAATCCTGCGGCTCGGCCCAAACGATGCACGCCCAACGGGATGCCCTGGGCCTCCAACTGGCGGCGGGCCTGGTCAAGTCGTGCGTAGTCCTCGGCCTCTTTGATCTCTGCCGCGTCCTCGCCGTCCTCGGTCAAGCGGGGCATTTGAGAAACAAAGTGTGTGACTGGTAGATAGTCGAGGTCGCTATCACACAGAGAGATAGTAAGCCGTCCGTCATATCTGAGGGGTCGGTGCCGGTGGGCACACTGCGTCAACTCTGCGCTGGTCAGGTAGTCGCTTAACTCCTGCACCCGGTAGTCAAGGTAGCGGTGCCGCTCTACTTCATCCTTGCCGCTCCCCTCGATGATCGGCTGCGGATCGTCGCGGTAGACGGTGCGTGCTAACCTGTACATCGTTTCGGGTGCCAGGGTCGGCGTTCCGACAATCAAGAGGATCTCGCACGCTTCCAGTAGATTGCTCCCGCGCATGGCCCAAAAGTGGCCGGTCCTCCCCTCTGGTATGTCCAGTGCCAGGCGAATAGCTTCCTCATTGCCCATATAGGTGATAATACCAATTTTCCCGCTCCGGGCCTTCTCTCCTGTCGGGTCAAACCGCTTGAGAAAGTATTTCAGCTTGCGAATGGTTCCCGCCTGGTCGCGTCCATGTTTGGCCTGCATACTCTTCTTCGCGCAACGTTCGGCCAGGTGGATATGCTTCATGTGCGGCGGTGGATCTTGGGCCAGGCGCTTCACTTCCACCTCTGCGCCGTACCAGTTGGCAAGTATTCCTTTGTGGGCGGTTGCGTCGGCCAGGGCAATAGCATGGCGAACCCCTTCTTTGCTGGTGGCGTTAATGGCGCGGGTGGTAGTGATATAAAGTAGGGCCTGCTTCTTCTCGACCACAACCCGAATACAGGAATTGTAGTCCTGGCTGCCGCGCTGCCATCTTGCCAGCTCTTTCAAGGCGGCATAATAGATGTGCGGCAAAAGAACCTCTGGTAGTTCGCTTCCCGCGTCAATGCTTGCGGGCCAGGGGTGGTCATCGTAGGCGTGATAATCGTGTTCGAGGGTGCCTAAGATCTGGTCAAGCGTCTCTCGGCCATTCTTCCATAAATGCTTATTCAGCAGGTCAAGCACCGTTCGTCCCTGGTAGCTGCCGGGTCCGTATTCGTGGGCCAGGTCGGTAAGGGTGGCTTGCCATGCGACTAAAAATCGGCTGGCCGGGGCCTCAACTGCGAACTGGTGCGCGGCTTTTGCCAGGCGCTCAACACTGTAAGTCTTTTCGTGTAGCCAGTCGGGTAAGTTCCATTCGTCAATGATGATGCCGTCGTGCTCGCCAATGTAGCAGGTTTCGCTGTGGGCAATCTGGTACATCGCGCTGCCCTGCTCTTTGTACTGCAAAAGATAATCACAGGGCTGGTCATGGTCCTGATGCACTGGCAAGGTATTGTAGCCCAGGGCGGCTATCCGGTGGTGGTGTTCATGTGAGGAACAATTGTGCTCGCTGGCGGTCTTGATGTGGCGCTGCTTCTTGTAGCCAGGAACTGAGGCTATCAGCTCGTGACGTGGAACAATTACGGCCAGGTTCATATCGTCGCACAGCTCGCCGAATGCGTGGCTCTTGCCGGTGCCTGGCGGTAAAGCGGTGACACGGAGCTGCCGCCCGCCCTCTTCAAAGTGGGTCGCGGTGTCGAGCTTGGCTTGCTCGGCCAGGGCATAAAGTCCAGCATTCCATTGCACCTGGTCAAAGTCGCGCTTCATCCAGTCGTAAGCGTAGCGGATCACCTGGTAGCTGCTGCGGCTGCGCGTCTTCGGCTCCTCGGCCTGGCGCTTGCCCTTTGGGATCGGCTGTCCTCCGCCTGGCTGTGGCGGCTGCGGATCTTCTGGATCTGGTAACGCTAATGGCACGCCGTAACGTTTGCACCTGGCGTTGTAGATCGACATTTGCAGGTAGGTGTACCTGCCGCTCTTGGCTGTTGGTCGGTCGGTCTTGCCTGGTCGGTAGCGGTGTGAAGCTTGAAAGATGCGCTCAACCTGGCGGCTGGTATCATGGTTCGGGCTATCACTTGTCCAGTAGAGAAGTAGCAGGATAAGATCCCAGTCTGCGGCGTGTAGATCGTTGCGGCCCTTCGGATCTCCACCATACCAGAGGTCTACAAAGGTGGCCGCGTTCCTAGCGGATCGTGCCTTATCAAGCACCAATTGATCGCCCTGGGGTAAATCTTCCTCGCGGATCTTCGGCCCTACGGCCTGCGGCTGCTGCACCTGGTTGGCCTGGCTGCTCTTTCGTAACGGTTTGTGGCGCTTTTCCTGTTGGGCAACGTCGCGGGCCAGGGCCTGCTGGCACACACACTGCCCGCCCTGGTGCTCGCTGCCACACACACACACACACACACCAGTGTTCTCATTCTCCCAGCTACTCAGAAGTTCCACCAACGCGTTAACCTCGGACTGCTGATCCCGCAATTCTGGAATATGAGGGAAGCCAGGGACGGGTATTCCGGTAATGGTGGTGTAGCGCCCTGTGTCGTAGATCTCAACCTTGATGCCTTTGTAGTAATAGACGTTCTTTGCGCCTTCTGGTAAGTGTGCTTTGGGAAAAATATGCACGCCGTCGCCGGGGGATAGCTCACGGTTCGTATTGAACATTGCCAGGATCTCGCGGGCTGCCGGGTGTAATTCTTGCGTCTCGCGGTTTATGCTGTGGTCGAGGTCAATCTGCATCTTACCGCATGTGAGCACGCACCCGATACCGCCCACAATGTTCTTGTTTTCTTCATAGGCTTTGACGGCCTGGGGGAATGTGGACCATGACCGTTTGTCGGTCGCGCTGGCCTTAAAATATTTTTTGCTCTCGGCTAGGGCGCGGGCGTTAAATGGTGTTTTTGCTACCTTGTCTCCGCGCTCCTCTGGTATCCATATGACGTTCTGGCGGCCTGATTTTAGTTCAAAGGGTATATTATGGTACTGTGGAACTTGTAAGTGAGATAGATAATCGCTTATAATATCCATGACGGTAATCTTTCTAGCCTGGCGGTCCCTGACAAGAACAACTCAGGCGGAAAAAATGGCCCGGTACTCTCTTCGTGGCTGTCGAGAGCCGGGCCACTTGCTATTTTTTAGGGTTCCGAATATCGTAAAAGCGTGTGACAATGTTGCGCTGTATCTGGGCCTGGGCCTCGGTGCTCAGGTTTTGAATATCTCGTAACCCCTCCACACATGCAGCAATGAATGTTTTCATGTCGGCTTCGGTAAAGCTGTCGAGGTTGGCCGCGTATGCAGCACGTTGTCTGTCCAGCTCGGCGGCTTTGGCGCGGAATGCTGGTAAGTTAATGGCTCCTGTGTCGGCTCCGCTCGGCTCTATTGCCTGCGCAACCTCTAGTATGGCTTGATGATACTGTAGAATAGCCTCGGCTTCCTGGTCCCGGTCCCCGCTCTCGTGTGCTCGCTGTAGCGTCTGCTGTAGATATTCCTGGTAACGCTGCTCGCGGGCGGTGTCGTCGTTGGCTGCGCTGCTGCCCTGGGCGCTCTTACCGTATTTGATGCGTTGTAAGAGGCCCTTCATCATGCCGGTTTCACTCAGGGTTTCCACCTGGCCGCCCTGGATCGCATAGATGCCGGTGCCGGTCTGCATGTCCTGGTTGACATTGAAGCTTACCAGGGCAATGCTCCCGGATCTGAAGTACTGCTTGTGCAGATCGCCGCTCGTGGTCAGTAGATCGAAGAAGAAGCGAATGCTTTCATCATCGTAGAGAGTCACTAGGGGCCGGTCAGTGTCGCGGCCTTCGTTGAAAACGTCGATATAATTGGTGTATGGCATGCCGTTGTCCCTTCTACCTATATAGCTATACTGTACAGGTGTTCAAACGATTGGTAAACAGGAATAGTATAAATGGCTAGTATTCCGCTCTAAATGTGCTCTGCTCTGCCTCAAATTTTCGGCGCTGCTGATGGCGGGATCGTTTCACTGTTATCTACTCCCTGGTTAAATGACGCGTAGGTGCTTTCTTGCATGGTACTGCTTTAAGCTGTCGCTGATCTTGTCGCCTACTTCCTGGCGTTTCTCTGCGCTCCTGAATGCGAGCGGGCGGCCCCGGTAGGTCTGGTGCTGAAACTCGTCTTTCTCGTGCTTGATTCGGGTGCGGCTGCGCTCTGGAAAGTTCTTACTTTCGATGAACGCGATAGCATCCGGGTTGCCTTTTGCGTAGGCTGCCAGCAGAATGCTATGCCCGAATTGTGTACAACGGATCTCGTTAAACTTCGGATCAGTGAGAGAAACGGCGGTTTCGCGGGCCTTGTAACGGCGGTTGGTGTTCATCTCCCAGACAGGAATGTGCAGGTAGCTGTCGTGCAGGCCACATATGACCATGTTCAATCCTGAGATATCTTCAAGGCTGTAATGGTAGTAGTCGCTGCTCTTAGCGAGCACAACGGCGGTGCGCAACTTCTTTGCCTTGATAGCTTCGGCCAGGATCTCCGGGGCCTTATCAGGTGTCTGCCGTAGCCGGTAGTATTCGGTTATCTCCTCCTCATGCAGTAGCAGCTCCTCTGCCTTGCGTTGGGTATCTTTGGCAAGGTCCTGGGTGCTCTTGATGGGTAGGCCCTCTTTCGTTGTCTTGGGCGTCTCTTTGCAATTGATGACATCAATGCTATTTTCGGTGGTGGTGTTAGGAACGAGTGCATAGCCAGCATTGGTATGCTGGCTATAAAGAGCTGCCCAGGTCTTTGCCCGCGTGTAGCGGCTGTATGGACGCTCGGCCATAGATTAATCGTCCTCCTGGTCAACGGTAGTGCCGCCTGGCGGTAGTTGCTTCTTTGTTGCGCTGGCAAGGGCAGTCAATGTGCTAAGGATCTGCTGCCGCTCGTCTGGGTCCATGTCAGTGTCAAAGACTGCTCGTATGGCGCTATTGCGCATGCGGTCAATCATGACCTTTTGCTTTTGTTACTCCTTCATGCTCTCGATCTGTGCCTGGTTCTGCATCTTGGCAATTTCCTTCTGGGTGTTCATGCGGTCCTGGCGCATTTCTGCCTCAATGCCAACCTCTTGCACTTTGATTGCTCCGGCGTTGATCGTCTCGACCTCAATAGCGGTCTGCTCAAGGATCTTCTTGGTGAACTCGGTTTCCTTGTCCTGCTGTTCAATTGCCAGCTCGCCGCTTGTGGGTTTCTCCTCACTGACGAACGCGGTGTATGCGTCGGCAACGAGGGCGGCCAGGCTTCGGACGATGGCAACTATCCATACGCCGCTAACGCCTATATCGGTGGGGTTGGTCTGTGCAACCACAAAGGCGACTTGCGTAGCAGCTACGCCGATAGCCAGGGCAAACCAGAAACGTTTGAGCACGTCAAGCTTATGCTTCTCTTTGTCTGTCCACCCGCTAGAGCGTTTATCAGCTCGGTTACGTAAACGCTTGGCCGTAAACGAGATGGCAAGTAGTGTGCCCTCGGCTATCATGGAGACGGCAACGATAGTGCCGCCTGTAAACCAGTCCTGGCGCTTCTGGCGCTCCCATAAGACAAGGAATATCTCGCCGATGGTGCCCAGGGCGAAGAGGATCGGCCCGGCCCAACTCCATACCTGGTTAAAGTTGTCCATGAACTTTGCAGTACCAGATAGATCGAATGAGACACGGTTGCGGCGGTCCTCTACCTTCTGTAGTAGATCCTCGCCCGAAAAAGTGATAAGGGTCAGCTCGCCGTGTTGCACCTGGCGTACACCTGTGCTGCCGTTGGCTCCGTTGCCTGGAAGTGGTCCGGTGTTGGGGCCTTGCTGACTATTCGGTTGTGGTTGGTTCGCGGGCTGCGGCGCTGGTGTGTTCGGTATCGTGGGTGTAGCATTCCCTGGCTGGCGGCCCTTGAACGGATTCATTTTGTCGAGTAGTCCCATTGGTATAGCTCCCCGGTGTTCGCTCTGAAATTATCTCTCCGTTTAGCTCTGAAATTGACTCGAACGCTCGTGGTTTAATCGCCTAAAAGTCGGGTATTGGTCGTGTAAAAAAGCGAGCTTTAGAAGCGGTAAGGCGCTGCTGCGGGGCTGCGCAACGGCCACGCTTTTACTCTGAAAACAGCTCGCTTTTTGACGCTGAAATTTACCCCTAACTTTAAGCAGTTGCTGATGCTTTCGGGCGGTCCTGGCGTTGTCCTGCTGGTGCCTGGCCGGTCGTGCCCTGGGCGTCGGCTTTGGGCTGCTCCTGCATCTTTTTCTGTAAGGCGGTGAGACGTTCTTGCTGGCGTTGAAGCTTTTCCGCTTCGCGCTCCTTGCGGGCCTGGGCCTTCGTGGTTGAGGCGGCGCGTTTGCCATTTTCCAGGGCCAGGAAGTCAGAGTGCATTTTCGCTATGGTGCGTAAATGGGTAGCTGCGCGGGGGCTTGCGGTCTTGGCCTTCTCTACGAGGCTTTTGTGTTGCTCGGTCAAAAACTGGTATTCTTCTTCGGTCAACAAAGTGACTGCCATGTGGGTTACTCCTTAGCTAATTTCTGTTAACGGTTGTAATTGGCGTTCCACATGGCGTATACTAGAAAGAGGCCATGTGGTAACGCTTGGTCTGTCTAATGCCGCGTTTATCCTCAAGTTTGCCGACCCAGGGGACGCGGCTTAAATTTTGCTCTACAGGGTTAAACTTACCTTTGCTCGCTCTGTTGCACATATGCTTCATAGTCTTCTTGCCTGATACGCCATTGCCCACGAACTTTAAAAGCCTTCAGCTCTCCGTCTTCAATGAGCCGTCGAACTGTGGGAATGGATACCCTTAGCATCTTAGCAACTTCCTCCAACGTGTAAACCATCTTAGCACCTCGTCAAACGACTCTCAGCCGTTACCAGTAGTATAAACTGTTTCCCTACATTTAGCAAGACGTAAATGTAGGGAAAGAATAAAGTCATGTCTATAATGCAAGTGAAGCCTTGCTATTGTGCTACAATCCTTCTAAATTGTCAATGTTACAGTGGTCAATGAGAAAACGTACTATCTCATTGCGGTTGACCTTCCGCTTATGGATCTGGCGAAAGTCGATCTCTAGCTGGTCTAATTTGTCTACCTGGCTCTGGGTCAGATAGAACGTAACTTTCTTGTCTACCTTTGGCTCTGCGCTGGCTTCGCGTTGCACAGTGGGGCGGGCCTGCTTTGTAACGGTGTCACCTTCTAATGGTGTCACGGTGTTTACTGGTGCGGGTGTCGGGGCCTGCTGCGCTGCCTGGGTCGCTTTGATAAAGGCGCTCTGTCGTTTCTCTGGCATTACTGCTGCTCCTGTGTCTCGGCAATAAGGGTGCCCGCTAATTCGTCCCAGAACTCTCCTAGCTTGGGGTCAAAGTCTGAGATATCGGTGCCGCTTGTTACGGCGTCCTTGTACTTGGTGGTGGCCCGTACTGGCTCTGGGTAGAGCTGGCTGCCATACTTGGCGCGTAGGGCTGCTAGTATCTCTTTGTGGTGGGCCAGGCGCTGATCGTAGATCGTAGCAAGAATGCGCCACACCTTGAGCGAGGGGTTTAGCTCAATCTCTTTGATATCCTCTATGGTGTTGAGAATTAATTTTACAGTGCGCTCGGCCATAAGTTCGGTGCTTACTGGCACAAGTACCAGGTGTGCGGCGGTTAGTGCGTTGGCTGTTAAGACTCCCAGGGATGGCGGGCAGTCCAGCAGACAATAATCAAACTTGCCCACAAACTGACGCAAGAACCGGCTAAGGGTGCGCTCCTGGTTGCGCTTTGCTGGTAACTGGATCTCTGCGGCGGCCAGGTCGATAGTTGAGGGTAGGAGCTGGATATGTTCCCCGATAACGAGCGGTGTCAAGGTAGCACCGTCTAACAGTGCATTGTACATGGTAACTTTCAGCTCCTCCGGGTTGGTAAAGTATTCTGTGAGTGAGCCTTGCGGGTCCATGTCTACAAGCAGGACGCTCTTTCCTGCTCTGGCAAGTGCGGCGGCCAGGTTGACGGTTGTGCTAGTTTTCCCTGTGCCGCCCTTCTGGTTACTGATGGCGATAATCTTCATGCGGTGATTCCTTTCATATTTGTTGCTGTGTAACGGTGTAACTGTAGTACAGTATAAAGGTGTAAATGTGTAACTGTCAAGAGGTGTAACCGTAGTACATTGACAAGGTAATACGGTGTAACGGTGTGTAAAATATAGCCCTCTGAGAAGTCCGTAGAATGGCCTTGCTGCCCTTCGGCTTGTGTTTGTCTGTCTCGGTGGGAACGGCCCGCAATCGCGCTGTAATGCGCTTTTACGGGCGGGCCTCATTGGTTCTCGTAAAAAGAAGCGCGGAAACGCCCGTTTCCGCAAATTCGATAGATAAATATCTATTTGCATGAGTATGGTACACTGGCACTAACCAGTGTACCAGTCCTTTGCAGCTATCGGCGTCGGGTAAGGATCTGGGTTGCAATCAACATTCCCAGGAATGCCAGGGCACCTATGCTGTACATCGCTCCCATAAGTAGGCCCTCTACTCCTGGGTGGTTAAAGCTGTACCAGGCCATAAAGCTAAACAGGGCTATCACTGGCGGGCATGTCCATAAAGCAAGCTGTGCGCCCTCGCGGTTGATCTGGCGGTTTCTGCGCCGATAGCTGCGGATATGCACCTTGATGTTATGTTCTAATACTTTGTTGTTCTCCTCAATGTACCGCTCTTTCCCCTCCTCAATGTCGCGCTCTATGAGCCGGTTTACAAGCTTCCAACTTGGCCGGGTTATTCCTGCCCGCTTCATTCCGCGAATGCGTTTCTCGGCGGCCTGTTCAAGATGCTGCACAAAAAAGTCTTGAGGATCTGGAAACTGTTTCATGATGCTGCCTCCTTACATGCAGTAAGCCATTGCAATAAGACGCTGGTGCTTGATCTTCTCTATCATCCATGCAGGCCGGGTGCCCGGCTTGCGGTAGTGGTGCCAGTGGCATGTAGCGCACACACATACCAGTTCTGGCGTCGGGTTCTCCGGGTCGTGGTGCTTGTGCGCCGCCTGCAAGTACACGGTATACACGTTGCCTGTCCACCTGCTCACGCGCTTCGCGAATTGCGAGACGCCGCAATGCTCGCATATCCACCCGGCCCGCTCTTTGCATTCCCTGGCGAGCTGCGGCCAGTTGCGCGGGTAGCGGCGTCTACCCTTCATGCAAGCATTACCTTTCCAGCTCGCCACAGGTCTACGGCGTGCTCTACGACATAGATATAGTGCTGCTCGTTGTTGTGGTCGCTGTTGGGTGCGTAGACTGGTATGATCTGGTCAACGGTTACGCATGGGCACGCCTGGCGGCCTACCGCTGCATTGATCTGGCCCTTAACATAGCCGTTCTCGATCAGTGCATACCAGTGCTGAAAACCATCTGTCCAACTCTCAAACTGTGCGTAGCAACTCTGCCCGGCCTGGCATGCTCCGCCCTGGGTGTTGATGCATGGGCGGTCCTGAATGCATCGCTCGTTGCCTAGTCCCTGGGTGCTGCGGGCCATGCCTGCGGTCCCGAATGTGCTTTCGTTCATAAAAAAGGCCAGGGCATAAGCAGGATCAATGCCGTATTGTGCGCCCAGGTCGTGCAGCTCCTGGCCGCTATGACAGGCGGGTGAATGCCAGGTGCAAAGGATGGTATCAATAAACTGGCCGGATAGAGACGGTGACACGGTGACACGGTGCGTGCCGTTGTCGGCCTGTAGAACTGGTGCGGCTGTGCCCTTGATCGTTTTGGTGTTGCCCTGGGCAAACATCGCAAAGAGAACAATAACCGCGAGTAAGCCTAAAGTGCCTTTGGTGTTGCTAGACATGGCGTGCTCCTTTGCCTGGAGCACACATGGTAAAATACCAGTGGAGTGCTCCGGCGCTGCTTGGGATAGTGGGTCCGGCCTCGGAAACTAGGCCCGCTATCCGACATAGATAAGCGTAGAGTCAACGGTGCGGCGCTCGTGCGCCTGGGTGCGCTGTACTTCCATGTGGAAGCGTACAGCTCGAAGAATGACCATAAAGGGAACAATAGTGCTCGGCCTGGTCGGGGTGTTCCCCAACGGCATAAGGCCGGTGCCGATACCTAGCGCCTGGTGTGCCTCAAGTCTTGCCCGCCTGCGCTTCTTCTGGTCGCGCTTCTTGCGGCGGATCGCGCCCACATGCTCGGCCTGGTCGTGGCAAGTAAAGCAGATCGCGGCCAGGTTCTCGCGGCGTAGATCGTGCTTATCACAATGGTTGCCAGGTCTGCCGTCTGCCCAGGGCGTCCCGATATGATGAACCTCTAAAGAGTCGCAAGGGTTCCCGCACCATTCGCACCTGCCGCCCGCAAGACTGCGGATAATCTGGCTAACGCGTTTCCAATTGCGTGGGTACTTGGTAAAGTCGATCTTGCCCATGATTCACCCTCCTGGCCGGGGCCAGCTCCTCATTGAGTGGCCCGGCTCTCGATCACTGCAACTACTGAGCGGCGGCCATATTGCCATAGAAGTAGCTCATACGGGCGGCCTTTGCGGTGTCCAGATCGCACCCGATACGGGCGGCCAGCTCCATAGGTGAGAGGTCGCTATCATGTTCGAGGGCGGCGTGAATGCTCTGGACAACTTCGGGCTGCTCTGGCACAACTACCTTGCGTGCTCGCGGCTTGCGGGTGATAGGGGTTGGCTCCGGCTCCGGGGCGCTCGCCTGTTCTGGTTGGGATGGAAACAGGCGGCGCATAAGGGCGCGTACCGTAGGCGTGTTGCTTGGGTGCTGGCTCTCGCGCTGGTGAAAGACAACCTTGAGCTGCTCACCGTTGGGTAACATAACAACGGCGTGCCCTGCCGGGAATGCGCGGATCATGTTCTTGACCTGGCTCGGCTTGCTGTGGTGGATAAATTCACAATAGCGGTCAAGGTCATTGTCGAGGGTTTGGCGCATGAGGATGTATAGCCCACACTGGCGCATAACGCTTTTGTGCAGCTCGCTAATGTTCTGGGTGAAGTAAGAAGGAACAAGGCCCAGGGACCGGCCACGCGTTGCCAGGACATGCCAGGCGTCCCGTAGCTCGCGGGCAATATCCTTGCTCAGATAGCTAACCTGGTTCTGGGGGAGCCAGTACTGCGCTTCGTCAAGGATGCAAGGGCATGGTATGCAGTCTTCAGGGTTCTGGGTGCTGGCATAAGCAAACATTTCATTCAGGATCTGCGACATTGCCAGGGCTGCGCCTTCGTCTGAGTCCCAGGTGCGCAAGTCCATCACAACTTGTAGCCGCTCGTTCAGGATCTCGTATCCACTTGGGCACGCGTTGGCCGTCGCTACCACAAAGGTGCTCGCGTGCTGGATGGTATGCAGTCCAGTAAACTCACCTTTGGTATCAGGCACAAGGTAGGGGATAGGATAGCGGCTTAACTGCTCTAAGAGGCGGGCACAAGCATTGCTTTTGCCTGAACCCTTGACGCCGAATGCTGCCACGCCTTCGGCTACTACGATGTCAACATCTGGCTGGAAGTTTGGGGCCAGGTTAAGAGCATAGGTCTGGTCGCTGGCAATAGCCTGGCTGGTCTTTTGTCGAGGTGTCTGCTTCTGATTGCTTGCACTTTTCTGTCTGGTAGCAATCTGCATGTAAGGCTCCTTCCGGGGAGTCCCTACCTATGGTATACTTACCACAAGGGATAACTCCCGCGCTTCGCCCGGTCCAGTAAAAGTTTTCGAGGCTTGTGATACTGGCCGGGCATTCGCTTCTGTACTGACTTCGCTTTACTCCTTCAGCACTACAGGTTCATCACCTACTAAGAGTATGCCATGTGTCCATCAATATGTCAATACGTTTTAGTATCAATCTTGACGAACTACCTAAAACATGTTAATATTGGCACAGGTACCGAAACGTAGTTACATAAGGAGTCCTAAGCATGGCAAAACTGATTATCAAGGAGCTGGCGGAAAGCAGGGGCATCAACCGCTCACAACTACAAATTAAGGCGGGCGTGACGTTGCCTATGTTAAACCGCTACTGGAACAATGACACTGATAGTGTTCACTTGGCTTCAATAGACAAGATCGCTGAGGCCCTGGGTGTGCAGGTGCGCGACCTCTTCGCGCCTGAAGTCATAGAATTTAAGTCGCCTGACCATAAGGCCCGCTTCCTCCGGGCTATGCAAGATCTGGGTAAAGTGTGGCCGGAAGAGGGCAACAAGCTTGACCCTGAATACGCCGCGCTTCTGTATGTGCTCACGGCGGATCTCTCCACCTGGCAGAAGTCCAGCAGCTACGTTGCTCGTACTGGTATTGATATAGAGGGCCTGCTGCAAGAGGTAGACTTTTCAGGCGGCTACATGGTGCTCGTTCAATGGGCGGGCAATCTGTTCAACAGCCAACAGCACATTGACCCGGTAGAGCTGCTGCGCCTGGATGAAAGCAACTACCGTGTGGCGCTCACGTCCTTAACACTGAGAAAGTATAGTTTCCGTTTAAAGCAGTTCACTGAAGAGTAGAGGGGAAAGCGCATGGATAGTGTACTGGGGGACATTGACCGCGAGCAATCAAAAATGCAGACGGATATTGCTAACTTAAACCGCCATTATGAGAAACTGCAAGGGTATGTGTCCCAGCACGTTCAGCAATCAACTATTGAGTGGGCCAGGCTGGTCACGGATCACCCTAAAGCGTTGCTCCTCATTGTGGAAACAACCCGCATTGTTGACGAGCATGGCTATTCCTACGGGGGAGAAAGTGAGCCTATCCGCTTTACAGCTCTCCCGCTTGCCTCAAGTGGTGAGGTTTGGGATCAATTGCTGCATCCTACACATAGCAAGGCAATCATGGGAACCGAATATCACGGCCTTACAATGGTTGACCTGGAAAATAGGCCGCTCCTCGCTGACGCCTGGCCGCATATTCAGGAAACACTAGAGGGTCATCATATTATCATCTTCAGTGCTGACTTTGCGCGAGGTGCGTTGCAATCCATTTACCAGACTCATATACTTGATAGCCCGTACTGCCTGCATAATAAGTGCAAAGAGTACTATAATCAGTTCTATGACTTGAGCTTAGAGAAAATTTTGAGCTACCAGGGGATTGACACAAGGCGGGATGAACTGAAGGATAGTAAGACGCGTGTCCTGGCGCTGGCTCAAGTCGTGCGCAACCTGGCGGCGGGTATGATAAAGCAGTCTCAAAAGTCTGAGGCTTCAGACACCATTGATGATCTTGACGAGCATCCATTCTAAAGAGGGGGAAGTATGGCGACAGTGCAATTAATCAGTGGGCGTATTGTTGAGCGTGCGCGATTGACGGACGTAAAACAGGTAGGGGATGAAGGTAGCCGGTCTGCTATCGCACACATTGAGGGACAAACGTATCCTGTCTACAACAGCATCATAGACGGCTTCAATACCTTATGGGTTGAACAGATGGATTATGAAACCTATAAGGCATTGGGCAAGAAAGGTTTTGTTGAAGGATCAGCGCAACCTCTGGATGAATAACCCTCGCGGGCGGTGGGTTGCGGCCCTGCACACCTGGCACCAGGAGCCTAAGCTTGAGGCAAACCGTTGGGCAACGTGCCAGCTCGCACCGGGCGTGAAGAAAATACAGGCGATAGCGTACCCTTGACCTGGGTGGTTAGACTCGATAGAGCGAGAGCGCGGGTGATAGATCGCACACCAGTATACCTATCACCCGCGCTCTCGGCGCTTTGCGCTCAACCACCCAGGTCAAGGGCTGCATTTTTAGCCCGACGACATGCCGGAGATTGCTGGCCGGGCTGCTACTCCGGTTGAATATACTGGCTCGCCTGGTCGTCGTCCTCTTCCTCCTCGGTACTTCCATCTACCACTATCGGCGGTTCCTGGCGGCGTGTGTGTGGAGCTGCTGGCAACCCTTGTGCATATGACGCTGGTGCTGGTTGCTCCGGCTCTGGCCGCACGCGTGTCACCTGGTACGGCCAGTTTGCCCGTTCTACCATCTGCTTTTCTGTGAAGTACAGCTTTGTGGTCAGCAGCAACGCGGGTGACTTGGCTTCAATCATAAGCATCTGGTCCTCTGGCATGGTGCGTAGTTCGTCGCTGGTCATGAGTCGCCGCCTGGTTTCGCCCTGGGTGCTCGTGATTTCTTCGGACAAGCCATAGCCTCGGCGGTTAACCGTCTCGGTCGCTACGGTGGTATCTCCCATGCGCTCCGAATAGTATTTCGTTTCCTCAAGGCCCGCGCCTGGTAGCAGCAAGTGTGTCACGGCATTGGCCTTGATCGTGTCGGCGTCGTTCTTGCCGTACCGTTCATTGAGCTGGCTAAAGTTCTGGATCGCCATTAAGAGCGAAACTTTCAAGGATCTGGCCGTCGAGATGAACTCCGCATAGCCTGGAATATAGCCCAGGTTGGTGAACTCGTCGAGGTAGCAGCCAATACCATTGGTGCCGCGTTGCTCCCAGGCGGCAAACATCTGTTGTGTGAGGCAAGCCATAAGCGGGCGGTAACGCTTCGTGGCCGTCCGGGGGATAGAGAGAAAGAACGCGGTCGGTGTTTCTATCATCTCCTCAAAGTCAATCGTATTTGTCGAGGTGACGGCGCGGGCGTTGGGACTGGCTAGCAATTGAAACCGATTGCCTGTATCAGACATCTGGCTACCTACGAGTCGCTCGTTCTTCTCCATTGACTCAATGAATTGAAGGGCAATGTAGCGGGCGTCATGCGAGCGCGTCGTGCGAAGCATATCGCGGATCTGTTCATAGGATTGCGTGGTCAGAATATCAGCCACGCGAGAAAATGCCGGTGCTCGTTCTGTAGCCAGTAAATGCAGAGCCATTGCAGATATTAATAGCCTGCTGTTGGTATCCCAGAATGAATCTTTCTCATTCTTCGATGTATTGGCTACCCACGTCTCTGCAAAGTCCTGGGCGTCCTCTACGCTGCGAATATGGGCCAGTGGATTATACCCGGCGCTAATCGTCGGCTGCGTGGGTGCAAAGAGCCAGATCTGCATTGACTGGCTTAACCATCCGGCGGTAACTTTGTACAGCTCGTTCTTGAGATCTGCAATGAACAGGGACCGCAAGCCTGTCTCGCGTAGCAGGTTAGGAATGAAGAACCTCGCTGACTTGCCTGCACCTGTTGGAGCCGTGAGTAGCAGGTGCTGATACTGCTGCTGCTCTCCCAGGGCAACGGATCTGCCGCGATGTTTGCCCAGGTAGAGATAGTGTTGCTCGCGCTGGCGGCTGCCGCCTGGTGAAAAAGATTGCAGTGCCCGGCCTGGTCGCTGAAATTTCGGGGCGCTGCGCGGTGCGTAATACTTGCGGGCCTCGCTGCCGCTCGCGTGGTGCGCGGTTCCGTGTGTGCTCCGCTTGCGCATCTTGAGGTCATACGAGATAACAACGTACATTATGGCTGCCGATCCCAGAAGGACAGCAGGATAATATTTCCCTATGCCCTGGTCCGGGTGCGGCTGCAACACACTGTCAAGGATCGCGCTTAACAGGTGCGCGGGGTGCCTGGCAATGACCGGCCCAACCCAGGGCCATATATAAAGGAACGCATAACAGAAAATGCCCAGGGCCAACAGGCCCACAACAAGCTTAGGCCAACGCATAATTACCTACCTATCAAAGTCCCCTCGGTCAAGTTCAACGCTACGGTTTACCTCCCTACTTTGGTCGCGCTCCGGTGTTGACGTTACGAGATCCCGTTGATCTTCTTCTTTCACCAGGTCCCCAACCTGGCGATACCATTCATGCTCGCTATGCTCGTGGCCGCTCTCCCGCATAAGCTTGAAGTCTTGCGGGTACAGCTTTACCGGCTCAAGCTTGCCGCTTTCCAGATTCTCGCCCGCTCCCGCAATGACCACATGTACATGTGGGTTGTCTGTGTTCTCGTGCTTGACTGCATACCAGTGCAAGGCGCGGCCCTGGCTCTCCTCTAAGTCCTGCATCACGTCCCGCGTCCATTCTTTCCAGTCGGCTACGGGTTCATCCTGGCCCGGCGATAAGACAACCTTGTGATAGTTGACGCTGGTGCTGGTATGCTCCATAACATCGCTGACTGCATCTTTACGGGAAACAATGTCCTCATCTTTGGAGAAGATGCGCCGGTCGTCGCGGCTCTCGCGCTCGGCGTCTCGGCTGCGGTGCTCCGTGTACTTCATATGAGAAACAAGGCGGGCCTGCGCTGCCGGTCGGTTCCCGCGTACATATCCACTGCCTTTAGCTATCATGTTCTAATTACGTACCTCGGTAGCTTTGGGTTCCTCCGGCCTGGCAATATCCTTGCCGGTCTGCTCTTTGGCCGTCTCAAACATCTTCGCTGCAAAGTCAGGATTCACTGTCTTTGCCATCAGGCTGTAGAGCATACGCTGCCCAATACCGGAATATCTAGCAGCTTTGACGATTAACGCGGCCAGGCGGTCATCACTACGGCGGGCAGATTTCTGCAAGTCGGTACTGAGCTGCTGGTACAATTCCTGCATGGCCTTTGCCACTTCTTCGCGGATCGCCTGGCGGATCGCGGGCAAACTGTTCTGTTCTATCAACTCGCCGGAATCGCGGGCCAGTCCTGCAGCTATATAATTCTCAAGGATCGACGTTTCAGGGGTGTTGGGGTATGGCAAGGATTCGTTCCTGGGACAGCCATTTGGACAGCTAAAGTTTATCTTACTTGTAAAAATAAGTACTATGCAGTAATGCTCGTCAGAAAAGCTTCATCTGGCGTGCGATTTTCTTCTTTTTTGGCTTTTGCTTTGCTCGCTTTTGCGCTGCCGTGGCAACCATCTTGACCACTTTCCCTTTTTTCACAGGAGTGGTAATCACCTCAATATCGTAATTGAGAGTCGGCGGAGGTTGCGTCAGATCAAGTTGGTACTCCCCAAAGCGATTAATGTGTTGGCGAAGATATGGAGACAGTGCTCCTACTGCCTGTTCGTCGAGTTCAGCACCTTCCTGGTTCAGTTGTTCTAACACTTCGCTGATGACATGGACATTGTAGAAAATCAGACAGTTGGCGACCAAGTGATTGAACTTAATGCACTTCCGTTGTTCTATTCGACGGTTGTGTGTAATAACACCCTCTCCTCCAAAGAAGGCCCATTTGGCGAAGCCGTTAAATGCCTCGCTTTTGTTCGTCGCCGATTGAATCGTCGTGCGTAATTCTGGATCGCCCAGATAATGGAGCAAAAAATGGGTTCTGATCACGCGGCCCAATTCCTGGAAAGCTTGATAGAGTTTGTTCTTGCGGCTGTACGTTCCCAACTTCCGTAAAATCGTGGAGGGGGTAATTTTCCCAGCCTTAATCGAGAGGGCGACCCGGATCATATCAGGAAGATGGGTTTCAATTAAATCCCAATTGATGGTATCCGTAAAAAGACTATCCAGATGGGTATAATGAATTTCTGGATCGGGACGGCACAGCGTCAGATCCTTCCAATTTCTGATCCTGGGCATGAGGGAGATCCCAAGAAGATGGGCAAGGCCAAAGACCGTCGTACTTTGCGCTTGCGTGTCTCCATGGACAGTATCTGGCCTAATCGAGGCTTCCTCTTTTTCAAACATATCGAGAATGTACGATCCTTCCCACACGCCGCACGGAATGAATCGACTGAATAGTGCGATATACGTATCTGATACATGATAATACCCTATTCCCCCATACCCACCATACCGTATGTGATATTCTGCGAGCAAGTTTTGTTCATACATCTCCCACTTGGTCCCATCAGCAGACGCACGTTTTCCCGTGCCCCAGTATTTCGGCAGGTGAAATCGATTGTACCCCGTAATGACGGAACGGATTGCCTCGTCCAGTTTCTCTTCCGTGATATGATGCTGGTTCACCCAGGAGACCTGTCGGCGGTCAAACCCTTTGAGTGATCGCGCTGTTTGTGAAGGACCTAAATTACATCCATAGCAGAAAGCGGTGGCAAGGTACCGTGTGAGGGGATCATCCAGTTTGGCTTCATGTCCAGAGAGGGGTGCGAAGAAGCGCGTCCAGTTCAGCCACTGCTCGGTTCTGAGCAGGACATCAAGAATACTGATGGGCTTCAGACGTTCCGCTACAATCCGTTCCAGAAGGGCAAGACTCTCAGGATCGGCTTGCTTTTCCATGGGCCGCAGGACCAGTTCTCCTTTTTCAAAACGGAGATACTGATTGGAGGGGAATTCGGTATCGGTTTGCAGAATTCTGGCATGCAACCAGTCGCGCATGTGCGTGACAAACGCTTTTCCGTCGGTTGGCAGGCTGACCAGAGTCCCATACGAATCCACCTGCTGGGAATACTCTTCCCAGGAGATCAGTTGGTCCCGATAGTCGGAGTATTGATCCCCTCCCTCAACATAGAGATCGCCCGATTTGAGGTCCCAGAGCATTTGCGAAAATACGGCCATCTCAAAATGGCGTCGGAGGACTTTTTCAGGGGAATCGCTTCGTTTATTTTGTCCAGTCATAAATTTCCACCAGGTATCGGTTGCCCAGGATAAATCCACGAGAGGAAGCCGCTGCTCTTCAGGTGTCCCTGGATTCTGGATGGTTGCCGTGATCAGCCACTCTCCCTTACTTAACGCATTTCGCTGGAGAAAGGCGATGGTTTCCTCCAGGCTTCGGTCTTGACTGCTGGATCGCAGGTGCATCACCGAGAGCAGGCGAAAGAGTTGTGCTCGATGCTGTTTGTAGAAGGGCCAGAGAAATTGCTGGGTGTTGTTGCCCATATGCGCCAGGTGCTCTTCGCAGGACTGCAACACCTCTGCTGCTTTCTCTCCCAGAACGGTATCCATTGCAGCCATCCGCTCATCAGTGGTCCCCTCTTTTTTGTACGCAACCACCAAGTCGCGGAGCGTCCCGACGAGGGCATCCGTCCGAGCTTGGTGATCAGCACGATAGCGCTCCAAAGCGTCTTTT
The DNA here is from genome assembly GCA_013695595.1 of Ktedonobacteraceae bacterium. Taxonomy (GTDB): domain Bacteria; phylum Chloroflexota; class Ktedonobacteria; order Ktedonobacterales; family Ktedonobacteraceae; genus JACDAE01. The sequence goes on from JACDAE010000257.1 coordinate 24,836, forward strand.
GCTTTTTGATGAATGGCAAGCATCCGTTTGATGAACATCTCGGCCAGGTCATCGAGTGCTCCCGCCGATTGAACCAGCACGAATGCAGCAGCCAGCGTCAGTCGCTTGTATGGCTCCAGATCCTTCATTTCGGTCGCATCGAGCGCTCGCGCTTCACTGGCAAACTGCTTCACTTTGCCCTCAGCAATATCTGCCAAAAGGTGATCTGGGAGCAGTTTGCGTTGCTCCGAAATGGCAAACAAATGATCAATGAGTGAGCGCATATGCAGGAGTGTTGGGCTAGCAGGCTCTTGTTTAAGCAGTTCCCAGGGAGAGAGGATGGCATTTGGAGGCACGAGAAAAAGCTGATCGAGTGCCGTGCGGGCCTCCTGAGACAGCCTCTCATACACGCGGCGGTACAGCCCACGCGTGGCGATAGCTCGGACGTGGTGAGCCGCTTTATCAAGTGTGGCAAATGGAGGTAACTCAAAGCCGTCTTTCGCAAGTGCCTCGAGTGCAACATTAATCAGGTCGGCGACATCTTCTTTGGTGTGTGCAACCCCAATCATGGCTTTGAGAGCACACGTACGAGCGGCAGGATCATAGGATCGGACCTTGCGTGCTGCTCGGAGAAGAAGAATATGACGTTGCCTCGTGCCGCTGGTATCGTAGGTCTCCAGATCGGAAACGTCCAGAGTAGAATCGATGAGTTTAAGGATATGGTTACGGATAGAAAAAGGGATGTCATTGAGGGGAAGAAAACGGCCCAGGCGCTGGTGCGTCTTGAGGAGAACCAAAAAGCCAATCTCTGCAACGGTACCTTTCGTTGAACGAAGTGCGAGAAAGCGTTCGGCAGGCGTTGGGGTATACACCTCTTCGAGATCCTTCGCCGAGAGGATCCGTTTGAAGCGTGGATAGGCTGTTCGTTCAATCGCCGTCATCTAGGAAAAAACTCCCTTTTCACGTGATGCATTTGAAAGATACATTGATTTCTGCTAATATACAATTGCAGATATAAAAGAGGCAATTGATCAGGACTTATTTCTGCTAAGGTTGAAGAGATCCCTTAATTTGTCTTTCTGCTAAGGTTCTCTGAAAAGAGGAAACACTTTATGAGACGGTTAGCTAATCCCCCACTTTCTTCTTCAGGGGAAACTGTACTGGCACAATATCGGGAGGTTCTCTGGGAGCACGAGGATCTCACCGGTGCATCTCGGCGCAACTATCTGAGTGACCTCCGTCATTTCGCTGCCTGGTATGAAGCTAATTGTGTCAAGAGTATAGACGATATGGCTCTGTATCAAACTGCGTTTGACCCACGAGTTATCACGACGCCAGCACTGACCCGCTATCGTACCTACCTCCAAAAAGACCTCCATCAGAAGCCTAATTC
>JACDAE010000261.1 GCA_013695595.1 Ktedonobacteraceae bacterium
TTGTAGGGGATGCCTCACCCCGACGAGAAGGATAAGCTCAAGGCCTAATTCATCTCACTTGGGGAACATTCTCCGGCAACGAGGGTAAGCTCAAGGCCCCCGCTCCTCATCCTCCGCCGCCCCTTACCCCTACTGTTGAGCTTTTTCGGGTGGCGAAAAGTCAATATATGATCCAGCGTCAAGAAAATCTGGAAGGCTGTATCCGCAACCATTTTGAAGATCTGAACGACTTCTTCAATAGAGGTTTCCCACAATTGCCTGCCTATAAAGAGAGCAAGGCAGGAGAAGTTTTTTTTGACCTCCTCTGCTATAGTAGTGATGGTTTCAAAATAGCTCTGAAAAGATCAGAAGCAAAGGAGTATTCATCATGCGAAAAGTTGTCGCTGGTTTGTTTATGAGTCTCGATGGGTTCTCGTCAAAGATGACCATGACTGGGACCATGATCCTTACCTATCAACCGCTTTAGCATCACGACCTCTCCACTTCTGATGCTCTCCCATAGGCTCTGATGAATTCATGTATACTATGGAAGGATTGGCGCTGCCTGTGTCCATTACCTCTGTCAGGGACCAGACGATCAGCGCGTTGGCACCGTTAACACTCAGGGGAGAGGAAAAGTATGCTTCACGATTCACAGGAGCAGCAGCACATTCTGGAAAGGACGCTTTCGGAGCTTGCTTTCAGGGAGCAATCGCGCCTCTTATTCCAGGCAGCGCAGCATCTTCCGTATAAAGAGAAGGCCATGATCCTTGGTGCAGGTGGAAAGCACCTTTTGCGGAAGCGCTTTCTTCCACTTGTGCTGCATCTTCTTTATACCCATTTTATCAAGGGCGCAATCTGGTCTGTGATAACGCTGCTGCTCGCCATATTTTGCCTGATACTACTGCTCTATCTTGGGCAGACGAATCCCGGCGAGATTACGCCCGTTTTTCTCACCACAGTTGCCTATTTTGCAGGTTTCTTTCTGGCAACCTTATTGAGGATAGGAAAGGACATCCACCAACTGATCAGAAAAACAGTTTCTCAACAAGAGTATCAACGTATCCTCCGGCAGGTGCAGGGGCTGGATCAGGTGCAGAAGGTAGCCGTCTTGCGTACGCTCAGCATGGCACTCTCTCAATCGGATACAGGAGGCTCGTTTGTCTCACCTTTCCTGACCGAAATTGCGCTGCTGCTTGGGACTGTTTTCATGGCAGGCGTGATAATTCTTTTAAGTCTCTTCCATGTGCCAGATGGGCTTCCCGCTTTGATCCTTGTGTTTGGAGTTGTCGCGCTGGGCTTTTGCGCAGGATTTTATGTGCGACGTATTTTGTATGCAGGTGTTGCCTCTCTTTCAGCGCGTCGTCACAGAAAAAGGTCGGATTGAAACGGTTCCCTGCGAACCTGGAAGGTATGCACTTGGATGGTTCGTTAAAAGCTGCTGTCAAAAAGAGGGAAAACTTGCACGCAAGTTTGAAACGCCAAAAATGCGCTCTTGTTGATCTATCAGCTCGACCAGCTTCCCCATCCTGGTATAATTATTTTATGTTTACACTTGAACAACTCAACGATATACATGATCGTCTCGGCACCATGGAGGGGTTCTCTCAGTACGTGCGAGCGCTTCAGGGCTTAGGTGTTGAAAAATATGATTCATACCTCGCCGACGGACATTCGGAATTTTGGGGAAAGGATGGGTACAAGGTTGTCTCGCTCTCCGTACACGACACACTCCCTATTTGTGATGTAAGCGACGGCGAAAAAGCTCAAGAACACCTTGACCTTCATAACCAGGGAAAAACAAGCTACCTGGAAATGTCCAAAGGACTGGCGGACAGCGGCGTAGAAAAATGGACCGTGGATACGCATACCATGACGTTTGCCTGTTACGATAAGCAAGGAAATGAATTGCTGATGGAGGCGGTAGACAGCAACTAACCTGTCCTTGAGCCAGACCTGCTCGCTCGACGCTGCACTTGACAAATCGCATCACTCCATGTACCCTTAAAGCACAATATACAAAGACCTGGAACGAGTGGAGTAGAGAGAAACGGATCGTCAGAGAATGGGGGTCGTCGGGTGTAAGCCCCCTGCGGTTACAACTCTCGAACGTGACTCGGAAGTCGAATGCCTGAAATAATACTTTATGGTAAGGCGTTTCGGGGTGGCCCGTTAAAGCCTGTATGAGGATGGTCGATTCACTGTTGGTTGGGCGGATTGACTGTCAAAACAAGGTGGTACCGCGAGCAAGCTGCCCTCGTCCTTGGGATGAGGCGGCGTTTTTTTATGTTGCATAAAGAAGGAGTACCATCTTATGCTGCCCGACCGTTACGCGTTTCGTGAGGCCGAACCACGCCTGGCTTCCCTGTGGGCTGATGCCGATCTGTATGCCTTTGATCCCACCGGCTCTGGCCCCATCTTTATGATTGATACCCCGCCGCCAACCGTCTCTGGCGAACTGCACATCGGCCACTGCTATTCGTATACGCAGACGGATGTTATCGCACGCTTCCACAGAATGCGTGGTGAGCGCGTCTTCTATCCAATGGGCTTTGATGATAATGGCCTGCCGACCGAGCGCTTTGTCGAGAAAACCATTGGGCGTAAGGCCACGGAGATGGAGCGTGCGGATTTTCTCGCGCACTGCCTGGAACTGATTCAGCAGACCGAGGACCGCTTTGAAGCCCTCTGGCGTCGCCTGAGCCTGAGCGCCGATTGGCACTATCGCTACTCTACCATCTCATCCCAGGCGCAGCGTACCTCGCAGGCTGCGTTTATCCAACTGTACAAGGATGGATATGCATATACGCAGGTCGCGCCGACGCTGTGGTGCCCAGAATGTCAGACGGCCATCGCTCAGGCTGAGATCGAAGATATCCTGTTGCCGACGCTCTTCTCGACGCTGGCATTTCGTGTTCAGGATGGAAGCATTCTGCCCATCGCCACCACGCGCCCGGAACTATTGCCGGCCTGTGTCGCCATCTTCGTTCATCCCAACGATGCCCGTTATGCTCACCTGATTGGTTCAACCGCCAGCATCGAGGGCAGCCCGTTCACATCAAGAGAGCATATTACGGTTCCCATTCTGGGCGATGAACTGGCCGATCCCGCAAAGGGGAGCGGTGCCGTCATGTGTTGTACATTCGGCGATTCGACCGATGTTCTCTGGTGGCGCACACATGCGTTGCCGCTGCTGGCTGCCATTGGACGCGATGGGCGCATGACTGCACTGGCCGGCGATTGTGCGGGATTGCCCATTGCAGCGGCGCGTAAGCGTATCCTGGCTCATCTTGCGGAGAAAGGTCTGATCCTGCATCAGGAGACCATCGAACACACGGTTGGAGCGCATGAGCGCTGTGGAACGCCCGTTGAGTACCTGCACACGCGCCAGTGGTTTATTCGCGTCCTGGATCAGAAAGAGCGCTTTCTGGAGGCTGGTCGGCGTATTCACTGGCAGCCTGAATACATGCGTGCACGCTATGAGCACTGGGTCGAGAATTTGCAGTGGGACTGGTGCATTTCGCGCCAACGTTTCCTGGGCGTTCCCTTTCCCGCCTGGACTTGTCGCGCATGTGGAGAGATCCTGCTGGCGACGCTGGACCAGTTGCCGATTGATCCCAGGACGACCACAGCGGAGCAATCCTGCCGCTGTGGTTGCACGGATTTCGACCCGGAGCCTGACGTTATGGATACCTGGGCCACCTCGTCCTGCACGCCGTTGCTGATCGGACATTGGCCCGATGATCCAGCCTGGTTCGCGCAACACTTCCCGGCAACCTTGCGACCACAGGCGCACGATATTATTCGTACATGGGCGTTTTACACAATCGTCAAGGCGCTTTATATCACCGATGAGATCCCCTGGCGCTCGATCATGATCTCTGGGCACGCGTTATCGGCGCAGCGTAGCAAGATCTCCAAATCGAAGGCGCCCATGGCCAGTGGACCTATGGCGTTGATTGAGCAGGAGTCGGCGGACGCATTGCGCTATTGGGCCACCTCCGTCAAGACCGGCAACGATACGTTCTTCAATCCTGAGACGCTCGCCATCGGGCGACGCCTGGTTAATAAGCTCTGGAACGCCAGCCGCTTCGCTGAACCGCGCCTGAAGGATTATACGCAGTCGTTCTTCGCTGGTGCGGCACCCGCTTTACTGCCCACCGATCGCTGGTTGCTGTCGCGTATGGAACAGACTATTGCCTATGCGACGCGCGAATTGGAGCAGGGAGAGTATGCAACGGCACGCAGCGAGATCGAGCGCTTTTTCTGGTCGGATCTGTGCGACAACTACCTGGAACTGGCAAAGGCACGCCTCTACCAGGAAGGCGGTTCCGCGCGAGATGCCGCCGCCTGGACGTTGTATCACGCGCTGCTCACCGTCCTGAAAGTATTGTCGCCCTACCTGCCCTATATCACCGAAGAGATCTACCAGGGGCTGTTCCGACAATGGGATGGTGCGGCATCCATTCACACGTCCTGCTGGCCCATTATGCATAGTGAACGCATTGATGCCGAGGCCGAGGAGACAGGCAAGATGCTGCTCGAATTGTTACATCAAGTTCGCCGTTACAAGGCCGAGCACAACCTTTCCGTTGGTGCCGAGGTCGCCACCTTGCATATCAATGTCCCGGCGAAATTCCAGGTCACGCTAGCATCCGCCCTTATTGACCTCAAGAGCGCCACACGCGCGAGAGACATTGAGATTGTAGGGACCAAATTTATCGCGCCTAACGATTTATCGACGGATATAATCGAATGAGACCATTACAAGTTATTGGGGTTTCATGCCCCAACAGGTGAAATAGAATGCAGTGGCGCAGAAGCTTTCGGAGTTGAAGCCTTTAAGCGCCTCTGCCCGTAGCGTTTGTACCTCTTCCAGAGTAGCTACGCCGGTGCGTACCAGGAATGGTTCGACCAGTTGCCATACATAGGCATCTTGCTCACGCCAGGTGCCGAAGTGCGGCGTCTGTGGCGAGATCTCCGGAGTGGATGCGCGGTTGCGAATGTCTATAAAACCAGTCTCGTGGAGCAGACGACCGAGATGGGGCACAATACCAATGTGGTGCCCATCGGGTGAGAAGCTGCGCCCACTGATGTATAGGGCACGAGTCAGGAGATCCCACATGCGCTCGTTTGCCAGATCGCTGGTGAGGTGGCGCTCCATTTCGGTGAGGCGTAACGTGCCACCGGGCCGTAAGATGCGGTAGCATTCGCGCAGCAGGGGAGGCCAGTTAGCCGGTTCAAAAGAGCTATAGAGCGTGCGTGCGTTGACCAGATCGAATGAGGCATCTGGAAATGGTAATGGGTCCAGGATATTTGTGAGCTGGTAGTGGGCATTTGGGATGCCACGTTCTTGTGCGAGCATCCGTACATTCTCGATGAGCTGCTTGTTGATATCGACGCCGACAACCTGGATCTGGGGATAGAGGTGCGCGATCTCAAGCGACCAGCCGCCCGAACCACAGGCCAGGTCAAGGACATCATGTATACCGGTGATATCACCATTGCGCTCAGGAAAGACGCCACCCATGGCCCGCGTCAGGTTTGCATCAAGATTGAAGAGCCATGCGAGCTGAGTATTGTTCTCCTCCATGATAAAGGTGCTGCTCTGCTGCTCCTGTTGGTTGGATGACTCGTCCATATTTTTCTCCTTGAAGGTTTTGCGCTTCGTCAATTAAGAGAACCGGGTAGGGGCATCCTATGCGGGAAAATCCCTATTCGTTTGGACCAGGTGCGCCCGCGTGCCAACAATCACCATAATGCTACGACGGCAACGGCAATCCCATAAATCATAATAATGCTACCATAGACAATATTTGCAACTCTGTCGATGCTTTCGGGTGGCTGTAGTCCCACAATGACCGCGCCGATCAGCAGCAACACCAATGCACCCCCGGTCGTCGCCAACTCGCCGAAGAGGCGTTGCCACCAATTGAGCCGAGGAGCGCGATGCAGGTTGAAGATGAGGATGAGCAGCAGGATGCTTCCAGGGAACATTGCGAGGAAGCTGATAATAGCAAACGTGGTAAATGCCGTCAGGAAAGCATAGAGGCCGAATGCTGCGATGATTGCTCCAACCAGGTAGAGCAGGATGCGAGCAGTTGTATAGAACGTGTCATGTGCGAGAGATGGTGGAGGGGAAGAGTGCTCTTCCGACGCAAGAAAACCAGGAATCGAGAGCGGAACGGGTCGCGGTGTCAAGAGTGGAGCAGTGGGTGTCGCATTTTCCTGTGACCGGGATGTGGATGTTTTTACTTGCTGCGAGGTGGAACTGGGCAATAACGTTCCGCACTCCTCACAATAAAAACGATTGCGAATATTTTCAAAGTTGCATTGTGGACATTGTATCATCTTCAATTCCCCGCATACTTTCTATTCATACAGTGATAGGAGAGGCATGGTTCTCTTCTGACCGCGAAATGTGCTCTCTCTATTATGACGTATAGAGGCGGGTAATGTCGATGTATTATGCCATTTGTTTTGGGAAAGAGGAACGAGTGCACTCGTTCCTCTTTTTCCCTCGAACACTAAAATTCTACCAGCCGATGCCAATCGTCAGGTTATCGGGTGGGTTGGCGTCAGGCAAGATCGTAACCGAGCTCTGGCTGTTTACGTCGTCGTAGGGGAAGCCATAGGCTTTGTTATTGATGCTCACCTGGTGCCAGAACATGGCATAATCATTGTGGATGGAATTTGTGTAGTATGTCGCAGGAGTATTCCAGTTCGCAGTATTCAGGGCAACTCCCCGGTTGAAGGCTGCACAGAAAGATGCTCCAAGTTGCAGTTCCTGTGTGTTCATCCCGTTGGATGCTAGAGCGCCTGAACATGCCAGAGCATCACTGCTGGTAGGCTTGTTCAGAACGAATGAGCCAGCGCCGTTAACTGTAAATTGCAACTGACCATTCACTACTCTTCCCGCGAAGGTTCCTCCTCCAATGTTTGCGTTAAAGGGATTCGTTGTATAGTAACTCCACGTCTGATCAATGTACGCTTGCATGTAGTTTGCCTGGCTCCCACCTGAGGCAAATACAGGTGATGACTTTGGAGCAAGGATGCGATAAGGCGTGGATAGCCCAGTGAAGGCAGAACCTACCGCTGTACTATACCGAGAATACACCTGATCTCGCGTCAGCGTGATACCGACCGTCTGATCATATCCGCTGGAAGCTTGCTGTAGACGCGCTGTCATGGGGAACCCAAACATGTCCACCTGCGTGGTATTGCCTCCAAACGCGGTCACACCATATTGATAGGTAAGTTCATACCAATCGAAGTACACGTTTGCATTTGGGTCATTGGGATTAGCGATATTCGGCCCACCCCAGCCGCTATCATCGGGCGCGATTGGGATGTACATAGGTGATCCGAGCGAGATATACATCCTTGCGCCTGCTATCGCGGTAGGCATGGTCACGGTGCTCGCCTGAGCCAACGTAAAGGCCATATTGGCATAATTTATCCCATTTTTTGTCAGATGGTTAGGAGCGTTAGCATCCAGGTGGTTGATATGAACAAGGGTGCCGTTTGGCTGTAGATATGACCACTGACCCGGCGTCGCCTGACCCAGGACCATAATGTAGATCTGGTTGTTTGCCCACACTCCACGCGTGTTGTTCTGTAAGGTAAGCGGGAATGTGCCGTTGTGTGTACCACTGGGAGTAGGAGTTGGCGTGACGCCCCCATTTCCAGGGGTAGGAGTAGGCGTTGGGACCGAGGACCCAAAGGTATAGCTATATGCTCCAGTGTCGTACTGAAGTCCACTCTGCTGATAGGTGAAGGAGTAAGAGATGACATTTCCCGTATTCAGGCCACCAATTGTATACTCCCAACGCGAAGTACTACTGTTGTAGGCCATGTTCACGTTCTGCTGGCCGCCCCCGGATACTGTGTAGTGCGTGATTACGTACCCTGCGGTCCAGCCACTCGGTTGGAACCAGAGTTGAGCCTGGTTGGCACCTGTACTGTTTGCTCCCTGGCTAAAACTGGAAGCTGCGTGAGCACCCTGGCCTCTGCCCAGCACTCCAAAGGCCAGTATGGCACATACAATGAACAGGCACGAACAGGCGACGAGCGTTACTCCTCGATGCAGAGGGAATGTGCCAGAGTGAGCGGTAGAATGTACATCATGATCAGGCATGGCGTGAGAGTTCCCTTTCTTGCTATGGTAGAGGCCTTAAATAACCGTAATA
>JACDAE010000296.1 GCA_013695595.1 Ktedonobacteraceae bacterium
GTCCCAGGCGTTGGCGTTGTGCCGGGCGTTGGCGTCACACCAGGGGTTGGGGTTGGCGTCGTGCCAGGCGTCGGTGTCGGTGTTCCTCCACCAGAGCTACCAGGCAGAGCACCCCACACGAGAGTACTTCCATCAAACACAGGAATATTTGTCACCTTAACTGGAGTTGCATTCTGTGCCGCGATCCCTTGATATGACCAGTCGTTAGTGGGATCCCAGGCTCCCGAACTGGCAATACGGAACTGAATCTGCTTCTGATAATTGCCCTGTCCTCCTGGATAGATCAATGTACCAGCGCAACTCGCCGTCACATAATAAATGTTGCCCGAATATTGTGTTGGACCTGAGAGGAAATTGGTTCCACATGTCGAATAAGGCGAACTCAATGTGAGCATACTCGGCGTCACACCTGGCTCCAGGGTGAAGTAATAGCGCATTGAGAGGTTGCTGGTCACACGCGCAGGCCAGCCCGTCTTATTGATGAATACCGCTTTGATCTCAGTGAAATTGGTGCCGGAATTGTTGATCGCTGCCTGAGCGTAGATCTGATCATCATCAGGGGCCTTGTCTGGCATAGAAGCAACCGTACTTCCACCATACTCTTTGTACAGGCGAGCAAGAGCTCCGGTCAGAGCTGCGTTATAATCGTCGGCAGGCTCGTTCGTCTGGTAATCCTGACGATTATCGGTGAATGCATCGTTCGCCGACGAAGGGCCACCAACCACCGCGCCATAGAGAATGTGACGCTCATAGGTTGGATCTGTGATGCTATCAGTCCACGAGCCATGCGCCTCCCGGTGATGCGGCGTCTGGGGATAACAGGAACCAAAGCCAACCATATAGCTACAATTGCGCGGGTTGGCACCCAGAATATAGTTCACCTGCTGCACCGCGAAATCGTGGTAGCGCGAGTATAATGGATCGCTGGTGCCCAGGTAATCGGCGTATACCAGGGCCACAAAAGCCGTGTTGGCCGCATAACGCAGCGACCCCCAGGCGCTCAAGAATGCCTCACCTCCTGGCGAATAAGATACCTTTGAACCATTCACACCAACCGTCCACCAATCGAGCCAGCGTTGTGCATCATCCTTATACACCTGCTGGCCCGTTATCTCTGCCAGCAAGACGTAACAGCCATACGAGACATCATCCCAGCTAATCGTCCACTGGTAAGAGCGCGTCGTTGTCTGTGGCTGAGTACTCAGATTGGCATAATAGGCTTCTGCTTTCGTGAGATAGGAAGCATCATTCGTAGCGAGATAAAGCCAGATCGCACCCCACACCAGCTCATCGTTGTATCCACTATATGAAGTATAGTAGCTACTGGCTGCGGTGATACAAGAATCGTACTTGCCCCGATAATTATCAGCAAATGCGTAGAGCTGTTTGGCGTTGGTCAACAAAGTAGAGGAATAGGCTGTGTCGGTTGGCTTGAAGACAATCGATGAAGCGGCCATCGCGGCTGCCGTCTCGCCCGCGAGATCAGAGCCAGGGCAGCTTGCATCGATCTTATACGATGGACGCGCCATCTGCATCACTTCCGCCGGTCCCCAGAATGCATGATCGCTACTGCCATCACCAACCTGCCCATAAAGCACATTGGGGGAAGGATGAGCCTTGATGAAGTAATCATTTACCCAATGCAGATTGTTCAGCATATATGGCAACTGACCATCACTGGCATACGCGCTACGGTTCGCAATCACGCCCCAGGCCAGCATAGTCGTAGAATAGGCCATCGGCAGACCAAATTTGACGTGATCACCGGCATCATACCAACCTCCACTTAGATCAAGTCCCACATCGGACCCATCGGTCGTTGCAGAATTGCCGATCCACGGCACCCGATTCCATGCTGGTTTGGTGCCGGATGACTGCTCTTCATAAAAATAAATAGACTTCTGTAACGCCTCTCCGTAATTATAAGCGGGTGTGGCTGCTTTCGCAAAATGAAGTGGGGTCACAATAAAGCTGACAAACAAAAGTGGTATGCTGATGAGCGCCGTAATAGTCAGTAAGCGCCTTCGCCTACGGGTATTATGAACGGGGGCTGATAGCATAATTGTACCTCCTTGCATCAATTAAAAACGCTTCCTACAAAAGTATGATGAAATAGAGATACGTTGTCAATCAATTTTCGCGGGTGACTAAGAACTGAAGATAGTTTATCTAGCAGGAGAATGAACACCATACATTTTGCTGAAGCATTGCTCACATGCCAGATCTGGGGCAAGAACTCTTACAACCCTATTGCCATTAATCGTTTTTGAGGAGACAAATTTACTACTTACTTGTATAACGGTATAAATTTTCTGGTATACTTACAAGCAGGAAGAGTTTAATAGTAAGGAGGTGCCAGCCCTTACCGCTCAAAAGAAAATGCTTCCTTTCGCTCCCTGTTCAGGCTGCAAAAGGCATAGTAATACCCACCCAGAAGAAAAGCGGCGAGCGTTCTTTTCCAGTACATTCATGTATTTCCATTCATGGAAGGAGTTTGATGTGATGTCAACAAAAATGTTTTGGCGTCGTAGGACTTTTTTTTCCCCGCTTATTAGCCTTATAATGATGAGCATAGCGTTATTGGCCAGTACATCAATAGCCAGTGCAGCTACGGTGGGCAACGACGTATCAGTGATTAACTGGCGTCCAGTTTCTCAGATAAGTCAGAACTTTGCTCGTGCGGCTCAGACTCAGGCGACCACTGCAAATAGTAAACAACAACGAATTACGAGCATTCCGTACTGGGCTTCTTCATTTACCTATCAAGGGCAGGCCTATCCGTACACTATGGTTGGAACGAACCCGGCAAAGGGTTCAGCCATTACGCTCGTTCCAACCTTACTCATTCCCGTGAAAATCGTGCTCGCTAATGGCGCGGTATATAATGGGGAGAACAAAGTTCGCGATGTTCTTAAATCGCCTCTCTTCCTACCTACTTCTTTCAAAAGCGGTTATACCCAGTATGGTGATGCCATTCAACGGGCTGAATTCTGGAAGTATGTCTCGACAAAAAGCCCCTTTTATCATGCATTTCTGAGTATCCCGGCTATCTTCCCAACACTTACTCTCAATGTTCCTGCCAATCTGGGTGGTCAGATAACCAGACCCTCAGGCACAGTATTCGGAAGTATCGATATTACTTACCTGGATGGCCAGCTTGGGGCATATATGCAGAAATATCATATCTCGCCTCGCACATTCCCTATCTTTCTATCCGCAAATGTCCTGGCAACAGATGCAAACGGGACGCTTTGTTGCATTGGCGGTTATCACAATGCAATACCCGTAGCTAACAGTACAGCCATTCAGACTTATGCGTATGCCACATACAACGATCCTGGATTTTCTATCGTCAACAAGAAAGTCTTCACAACGACGGACGCTTTAAGCCATGAGATTTCCGAGTGGTACAATGATCCGTTTGGTACCAATGCAGTGCCAAACTGGAGTGTTGCTTCGGAACCTCAATATGGATGCAATAATGCCCTCGAGGTTGGTGATCCGCTGGTAGGTGTTGGCTTCGATGTTGGCACATACCATCTGCAAGATGAAGCATTCTTTTCATGGTTTTCTCATCAGGTACCTTCTCTCGGTATCAATGGCTACTACTCATACCTGGGAACCTTTACTACACCTGCAACAGTCTGCACTATGTAGTAAGAATTGCTCCTTTTCTGGCTTAACAATAGGGCTGACCCCTCAAAAGAGGTCAGCCCTATTGTTTACTGCAAACAGAGATGTTTCCTTGTCTGAGCATTGCGAAACTCCAGGCTCTCCATCCCGGCTTGTATTTCTATACTCATTACATTATAGTATTCCTACGAAATGCAAACTCGCAATCATGCTCGCCATTTGATTGTATATCGCGTTTTTTTATTTGCTTTTTTGAAACATTTCCCTCTAAAATCATTTCTAAAATTCAGAAGCATAAGAATGGATATACAATTGAAAAAGCAAGCCTTCTTAATTTACTAAAATGCGCGGAAGGAAGAGAAGCGCTATGTTGGTATGGATCAGCGGAAAAATCTATCGTTGGCGTTGGCCTTTACTTTGCATTATTCTGATAATCATGATTGGTGCCATCGTCGTGGGGAGTAGCGTCTTCGATGTCCTTGATTCTTCAGTTGGGATTCAAGATCCGAATGCCCAATCAACCCTGGCAGAGAAGCTGATTCGCACAAAATTGAGCACCACATCGGTCGATATCATCCTACTTATGAGTAGCACACACTATGAGATCACTGATCCCGCCTTTATGCAATCTGCCACACAACTCCTTTCCAGGCTCAAATCTTCGCCAAAGGTTGCTTCCGTGACCTCCTATTACTCGACGCATAGTAATAGCTTCCTCGCGCAGAACAAGCATGAGACATTCGCGCTCTTGCAGCTATCCTCACAGGGAGGCAAAGCCAGCAACTATCAGGCGCTCTCTCCCCTGTTTGCTGCGCCTGATCTGCATATCGACATCGGCGGCACAATCATTGCTCAGATGCAGTTCGATAATCAGTTAAAAAACGATCTGACCTTCGCCGAAGCGATCGCGCTCCCTATTGTTGCAATCCTCCTATTTTTTATGTTCGGTGGGCTGATCGCCGCCCTGTTACCCCTGCTCATTGGTGGTTTCTCCATCTTGAGCACTTTTGCCCTGTTACATCTTCTGGCAACATTTATGGATATTTCAACGTTTGCGGTCGACGTAACAAGTTTTATTGGTCTTGGGCTGGCAATCGACTATTCGCTCTTCATCGTCGCCCGTTTCCGCGAAGAGTTGAGTCTTGACGAGCAGGATGTACAAGGGGCCTTGCAGCGTGCAATGGCAACGGCGGGCCGCACGGTCTTCTTTTCGGGCCTGACGGTCGGCATCAGCTTGATTGGTCTCTTGATCTTTCCCGAAATCCTCTTACGCAGCATCGGATTGGCCGCCATCATTACGGCGGTTGTGGCTATGCTGGCAGCGC
>JACDAE010000334.1 GCA_013695595.1 Ktedonobacteraceae bacterium
CCGTCTTGTTGGTCTATCTATTGGCACGTACAGATGGGCATATTCCCGTTGTGACGCTTTTACTGGCCGGGGTAGTGATCAATGCCGTTATGGTCGCATTCCAGACGCTCATCCTGACATTGAGTCCCAGGTCGACCTTCGGGGTTCAGGCGCTCTTCACCTGGCTCTCCGGCGGTATTGCGGTAACAAGTTGGCAGCCGGTGATTATTGTGGGCATCATTATTGTGCTTGGTATTGTGTGTGCGCTGGGTTTTCCTGGCGTTCTTGATGCGTTTGCGTTGGGTGAAGAGAGTGCCGCCCATCTTGGATTGCGCGTCGAATGGTACAAACTCTTCTTTATTGCGCTGGCATCACTCATTACTGCGGCTGCGGTCTCTATCAGCGGCCTGATTGGATTTGTAGGTCTGGTGATACCGCATATGATGCGCCTCCTGCTGGGGCCTGGACATCGTTTGCTGCTCCCGGCGTCCGCGTTTGCTGGAGCGATCTTCCTGATCCTGGCCGACCTGCTGGCACGCGTAATTATCGCACCGTCAGTGTTGCCCGTTGGCATCTTTACCGCGCTGGTAGGGGCACCGTTCTTCTTGTTTCTGTTACGTCATAATAAACGGTCATATCGATGGTAAAAAAAGAGCAAACAACTGAAGAGGGCGCGCCCTTAGTGCATGTGCAAGCTATTGCCTTCAGTTATGGTCAGAAGCTGCTTTTTCAGGGACTCTCTCTGGATCTTAAAAGCGGGGAGATGGTCGGATTACTTGGTCCAAATGGCTCAGGCAAGACCACGTTACTGCGCCTGCTCAGTGGCGTTTTACAACCACAACAAGGGCAGATTTTCCTGGCTGGCCGCAATCTGCGCACCTGGGGAAGGCGTGGGGTTGCGCGTCGCATCGCCCTTGTGCCACAGGAACTGCACATGCCATTTGCCTTCACCGTTGAGCATATGGTGAGCCTGGGGCGCACGCCTTTTGTCAAACCCTTTCTCGGATCACGCACGCAACACGATCAGAGCATCGTGCGGGAAGCAATCGAGACTACAGGCATTGCGCCGCTGGTTGGACATATCTTTAATGAATTGAGTGGTGGTGAACAGCAACGTGTTATGATTGCGATGGCCCTGGCACAGCAACCATCCGTGTTATTGCTCGATGAACCAACCTCGCATCTCGACATTAAATATCAGATTGAGACGTTGGAACTGGTCCAGAAGCTCAATAGCGAACGAGGAGTCACCGTCGTTGCCGCCATGCATGATTTAAATCTGGCGTCACGCTACTTTCCGCGTCTTCTCCTCTTCCAACGTGGGATTGTCGCCGATGCAGGACCCGCTGAAGTATTAGAATCTGGCCTGCTCAGTCGCGTATATGGGATCGATGTGCGCGTGGGTATCTTACGCGGCGCTCAGCATCTCAGCGTCTTGCCGCCAGACGACCAGGCGAAAATGGCTGATGAGCATCCACAACCGTTAGTCCATGTGATCGCAGGTGGCGGCTCCGGAGCACTTTTGATGCGTGCATTGGCCGATGAGCATATACCTTTCAGCGCCGGTGCCTTAAATATCGGCGATAGCGATCACACATTGGCGCTACGGCTCGCCACCGATGTAATTACCGAGCAGCCCTATGCCCCTATTGCGCCCTCCACCTTGCAACAGGTAAGAGATAGCCTTGCCTGTGTCAGTTTGCTGATCCTCTGTCCTACCCCCTTCGGCCCCGGCAATCTGCCTTTATTGCAAGAAGCAGTATATTTTGCTCAGAGTGGCAGCCCGCTTATTTTACTCATGTCACCAGAGATTGAGAGCATGTGCAGCGACTCCGATGGACTGAAAGGGAGCGACTATACCGGAGGAGAAGCGACCCGCCTGATCAGGCAATTGATGCAGGATGGAGCCACCATTGCCGGATCGGTAGGAGAGGTGCTTGACATAGTAAGGCTAAAGATGCTCACAACGCGGTGACCTCATCGATGGCCCGCAACCCGTTTAGCGTGCGCGGATAGCCGATGAACGGGAGGGGCTGCGTCAGGGCGTCGATTAGTTTCACACGGTCGTTGCCTACATGCAGATTTGCGGCGTCATGGCCCTTTACTTGAGGATCGCATCCGCCGAGCGCGACAAGCATGCTAAGGGTATGGATGCTTTCGACACCTCGTCATGAAAAAATATAATGGAAATGTACAGATCAGATAACTTGCGAGCATGGAATAAAATATGATATTGTTAGTGTTAGCTCTGATAGAAGTTGAGTTACCTGATCAACAAGGTGATGTATTCATGAATTGTGCCAACTAGTCGTATTTTTTCATGGTAAATTTAGGAGGAAAATATGTCTGAGAACAAAGGATACGCGCATCCCGAGGCACTGGTCGACGCAGATTGGGTTCAGGCGCATAGCAGCGATCCTAATGTGCGCATTATTGAAGTTGATGTGACGACCACATCGTACAATGAGGGGCATATTTCTGGCGCGGTTGCGTTTGACTGGCAGAAAGAATTGCAGGATCAGGTGGTACGTGCGCCAATCAGCAAGGCCGGATTGGAAGAACTGCTGAGCACGGCAGGTGTGAGCAAGGATACCACGATTGTGCTGTATGGCGACAATAACAACTGGTTTGCAGCATGGGCGCTCTGGATCCTCAAATACTATGGACATAACGATGTGCGTTTGCTGGATGGTGGCCGCGTGAAGTGGCTGGCGGACAAGCGCGAGATCACAACGGAAGTTCCCTCTTATGCACGTACGAGCTATCAGGTTGACGAGCCACGTACCAATATTCGTGTCCTGCGTGATGAAGTGATTGCTTCGGTGGGTAAAGCGGGTATCACTCTTGTTGATGTGCGTTCACCGGGTGAATACAGCGGCGAATTGCTTGCACCTGCCAATCTTCCACAAGAGGGTGCGCAGCGTGGTGGACATATCCCTGGTGCCGCCAATATCCCCTGGGCGCAGGCGGTTCGCGCGGACGGAACATTCAAGTCTGTTGATGAATTGAAGGTGCTCTACCAGGGCAAGGGTGTCACGCCCGATAAAGAAGTGATTGCGTACTGCCGTATCGGCGAGCGTAGCAGCCATACCTGGTTTGCCTTGAGCTATCTGCTCGGATACAACGATGTGCGCAACTATGATGGTTCCTGGACCGAGTGGGGCAGCCTGATCGGTGTGCCGATAGAGAAGTAAAAGGTATAAATTCCCCTTTAATGGGTAGGGGCGCACGCAAGGTGACGCCCCTACCCGTTTTTGTTGTGTTTATATTTTGGGTAATGTAGAGATTATGTCTTAAAAAACAATTGCCAAAATCTCATAAACATTGTATGCTAACAGATATATTTTTAACGTATAGAACATTTGTATCGGTTCCCTTGCGTCGCAATAAGTGCTGGCAGTATGCAAAAGGGATTTTTAGGAGCGTGTGTGAATGAGTGCTGAAGAGAAAGTATCAATTGCTTTGCGCCTGCCATCGACGTTGAGCGCATATAGTGGGGGGAAGAGCCAGATTATGTTGGAGGCAGACACAGTAGAGCAGGTGCTGGCTTTATTAGCGCAACAACATCCGCGCGTCTGGGAGCGTCTCTGTACAGAGGATGGTCAATTGCGCCCCCATGTCAGGATTTTCGTCAACAACGAACTGGTGAGTAGTGCCAGTGATCTCCAGACGAAGCTCAAATCGGGCCAGGAAGTGATTGTGTTGCCGTCAACGTTTAAGCCTTAGTTGCCGGCCTTGACCTGCGTAAAGACATTTGTATGCGTATCCACAAATTGCAGGTTGTTCAAGGGCCAGTAGACCAGAATCGCCTTGCCAATGATATAGTCTTTCGGCACGAAGTTGCCTGCGCGTGAGTCATCAGTGATCTGACGATTATCGTTAAGCACAAAATATTGGTTTGCGGGTACCTTCCAGGAGTCTGCCAGAGGATTTGTTGGTACTTTGACGTAGGGTTCGTTGAGAAGGGTCCCATTGATTTTGATCGTCGTGCTGTCGATCTGGATGGTGTCACCAGGGAGTCCTACGACCCGTTCGATAAAATCCTGATTGGTGTCACGCGGGTTGTGAAAAACGACGACATCTCCCCGCTCAATGGTACGAAAAAGATAGGCTGATTTGTTCACCATCACGTACTGGTCCACACTGAAACTAGGCTGCATATTGGTGCCACTGACGTGGTAGCTCTGAATAACGAAGTGAATGACGACAAATATGAGCACTGCGAGCGCAACAACCTCAATGATTTCGCGCACCAGATGTGAATTTTTCAATGTTAAACCTCATCTATCTTTTCTAAATTTCCCTTACCTGGTTTATAAAAACGTTCTAGTGGTATAGATTGACGCATCGTATCTGTTGAGCAGTATAGCGAAGATAGCTTCTAAAGACAAGAAAAGGGGGGAGCTATGGGAAAAAAGGGCGTGCTCATTGTACTATTGCCGCACACTATACGCAAAAATGTATGCGTTTTCTTCTGCCATTCCGTACTATACTCAACACTGATATTATTATATTGAAAAAGAGGGATATGTTATGAATGGCAAAAAAGCGTCGTTAGTGATTAACCCCAGGACGGGCGAGAACGTCGCGAAGATTACTGATGTCCTCGCGGTCCTGGCTGCGGCTGGTTGGAAGACGGGGATTGCACTGAAAGAGTACGGCGGGCATTCGATGAAGCTTGCTCAACAGGCCAGTACGGAGAAGAGTGACCTGATTATTGCGTACGGCGGTGATGGAACGCTCAATCAGGTTGTGAATGGTGTGATGACCACAAAGAAGGCCCATAGCACCGTGGGTGTTATCCCTGGCGGGACCGCCAATGTCTGGGCGGGCGAGGTTGGCATTCCGGTTGATCCAGTCAAGGCAGCTCTTTCTCTGGTGAACAGCCAGGCGCGTAAAGTCGATGTGGGCCATATTGAGGTGAAGGGCCTGAGCGCTGTTGAAGAGTCTGCCCAGGCAGAGCAACAGGGGAAGAAAAGCCGTAAGAAAAAGAAACAGGTCGGGAGTAGTAAAGCAAAGCATCATTTTCTATTGATGGCAGGATTGGGTATTGATGCTGCGATTATGCAGGGCGTTTCCAAGCCATTGAAGTATCGTATTGGTACCCTGGCGGTTGGTCTATCGGCGGCAAAGTCGTTGCCAGAGCAGCATGCCTTTCCGATTGAGGTTCGTTCGGCTGGTGATGGTCGTGAGGGCGAAGAGCTCTGGAAGGGCGAGGCGTTGCAGGTAGTCATCGGTAATACACGACGCTACGCTGATATCGCCGAGATGACGCCAAATGCATTTATTGATGACGGTATTCTGGATGTCTGTGTGATCACGGGCGGGGACCCGCTGGGGACGATGCAACAGATTGCCTCGCTCCTGTTACGGCGCAAACCCGATAACACAACTGCTGAATACTTCCATGATGCTCATTTAGAAATAACTGTCCCTGCATCGGTCCCGCTACAACTTGATGGGAGTGCGGTCAAACTGAAGGACTATATCAATAAAGATACGTATGCCCAGTTGCAACAGGACGGACAGATGGAGCATACGATGGTGACCTATCGCTTTGATGCCATGCCACGTGCTCTAGAGATTGCTATTCCCCAGACGTACAACTATGAGCTATTCGAGCATACAGAAGAGTATGAGAATGCGCAGCAGGAAGACGCTGCACGTGAGCAAGAGTATGTCAAAGCCGATGTCAAAACCCAACATAATGGCGACGAAAAAACAAAGACCGCCCAGCAGGAGCACGCCGTTGCTGTAGAGACGCGCCCAACGCATGATCATAATGGCAATTCCAGTAGTGAGGTGAAGCAAGAAATGCCT
>JACDAE010000342.1 GCA_013695595.1 Ktedonobacteraceae bacterium
ACTGATCACTTTGTGACGCTGATGAACCTCTTCTCAGAACGTCTACACCTCTTTCAAACACACTACGACAATCCCCATGGCCTCAATCTGATTGGTGATCAGGAGCACTACACAAGTGCGTCCGATCTTACACGCCTTGCACAATATGCCATGCGCATCCCACTTTTTGCCCAGATTGTGCAGACAAAGACGTATAACCTCCCCGCCACAACAAAGCATCCAGTCCATACATGGACCAATACTGATACGTTACTTGGCACCTATGCGGGGATAATCGGCATCAAGACCGGCCATACTGACGCTGCTGGCTGGTGCCTGGTATTTGCCGCAACGCGAACTGGACATCACCTGGTTGGCGTCGTACTCAATGATCCAACCGAGGCACTGCGAGATCAAGATACCAGGTCGCTACTCAACTGGGGATTTGCATTGCCGATGCTCCCGCCAGCAGCATAGCAAACTAATCCCAAAAGATAGTCCTCTTTTTATATTGTCAGGTTACGGCAAACATGGTAGAATAGGCATACTTACTAGTACCATATTTTGAATAGAGTATAATATTATGCGTTACGCCATTTTTACTGATATCCATGCAAATCTAGAAGCATTGGAAACTGTGCTAGCAAAAGTGGACGAGCTGGCAAAAAAGGAACCCATAGACCAGATCTGGTTCCTGGGAGACCTTGTTGGCTACGGACCAAATCCTAATGAATGTATAGTTAAACTTCGTGAACGTACTGATGTTATTATTGCAGGAAACCACGACTGGGCAGCGGTTGGTAAAATCGATCTGGAAGATTTCAGTGAAGCAGCCCGTATCTCGGCTGAATGGACGGCGCAGCAACTGACTGAAGAGCACCGCACATTCCTTACTAACTTACCTGAACGTCTCGAAATCGATGACTGTACACTGGTGCACGGCAGCCCCTATGGACCCCTCTGGGAATATCTCACCTCCGAAGTCCTGGCCGAACGAAGCTTTCAATATTTTGCCACGCGCTTTTGTTTTGTTGGGCATACCCATGTTCCAATTATTTTTCAGCAACCCGATACTATCGCCACAGAGGCAACACATCCCCTTGCAAACGAGCAGAACGATGTGTCACTGCCTTCTTTCGATGAAAATGGTGAAGAGACACATGAGGCGACCGATGACGATGATACAACTGAACTGGCCGCCGTACGACCTCAACAACAAACAACAAAGGCCACCTCAGAAAGCGCTTCGGTCGCCGCTGAATTTCTACAAAACTCTATCGCCGACGCCACAGACGAAGTAGCAAAAATCCATCAGCAACTGGCCGACGATGCTCCTGAAATAGAAGCCGAGAAAAAGGAAGCGAATGTAGCGACAACGGTAGATGCCTCTTCAGAAGAGACAGCAGAAAGTGATGCAGAGACAGATACAGAACCGGATGCAGACGTAGAAGAGGCTGACGACTCCTCTGAAAGCGCAGATGATACCACAGCGAAAACAGAGATCACTTCTGAAGAGACAATCCAGAGTGCCGAGGACCGCCTCAACGAAGAGATTGAAGAACTGCTGGCATTATTGGGATTGAGTCAGAGTATGGTCAATGTAACGAACGAAATGGTCATACCTCCTGAGGGAGACTGGCAGGCACCCGATGATTATCGCGCAATTGTCAATCCCGGCGGAGTTGGGCAGCCGCGTGACGGTGATCCCCGTGCATCCTTCATGATCTATGATACTGAGCATGGCATCACCTTCTATCGCATCCCTTATCCTTTCGAGAAAACACAGCAGAAGATCATTAAGGTCGGCCTGCCACGCTATCTGGCAACTCGTCTTGCATATGGCCGTTAATTATAAACGAAACCCAAGCAGAGAAATAAAACCCTTATGAAATTGATCGTTGGTCTGGGCAATCCAGGCTCACAATATGAGCAAACGCGCCACAATGTCGGCTTTCGTGTCATAGATAGGCTGGCCGAGCAACAAAAATGGACATGGGAACGGCGGGGCCGGGCAATGCTTGCCAATGGTAACCTCGGTTCCGAAAAAGTAGTGCTCATCAAACCCCTCACCTTTATGAATAATAGCGGAGAGGCTGTGAGTGAACTGGTGCGCTGGTACAAAGTACAGCCCGAGGACGTCCTTATCGTCTATGATGAGCTCGATCTTCCCCTTGGCAAAGTACGGCTACGTAGTAATGGTAGTGCAGGAGGACATAATGGGCTAAATAGCATCATTCACCACCTGCATACAAATCAGTTTCCGCGCCTGCGGGTGGGCATTGGACGCCCCACCAACACTCGTATGAACACTGTAGATTATGTACTGGGTGCCCCTGGTGGAGATGAGAGCATTATACTGGCAACCGGCGAAGATAAAGCTCTAGAGGCCATTCCACTGATTATTCGTCAAGGTATCGCAACGACCATGAATATCATTAATGCAGATCCTGAAGCACAGCAAAAAGCCGAAGAAAAGCGTCGATTACAACAGGAACGCCGCGAACAGGAACGTCTGCGCCGCCAGGCTGAAAAGCTTGCGCAACAGGATACAGAAGAAACTCCATCTGCATAGTTGCACAGATGGGACACTACCAATGTGAATGCTACGTTGATGTATTCAACTTGCTTCTCCTAGCAGGCGATATACCACCTGCTCCAGATGATCCAGGTCAAAGGGCTTGGGTACAATCGCATCAGGATGGATGTCCGCAAGGGTCTGGTTATGAACAGCGCTCAATAGTATGATGGGAGGAGGCGCTTTTTTGCGCTTCTTCGCTTCAACACGCAATGCCTGAATGAAGGCAGCTCCATTCATAAGTGGCATCATCAGGTCGGTCATAACCAGGATGGGCCAGCGTTCAAGTGCCTGTGCAAGCGCCTGCTGCCCATTATAGGCAACTAGAGGTGTATAACCCAACTCCATGACAAACTCAGCGAGCGTCTCCGCAATAGATATCTCGTCGTCCACAATGAGAATTATTGGCGGTTCCTTTATGTCACGTGTAGGCTTGTTCCTCATAACTATCCTTCCCTCTGCAAGGAAGGCAGTTTCCCTGTCCTGTAACCCGTCAGTTCTTCGGAAAGTCCTGCTAGAACTTCTTCTCCACTCTCATCGCTTGTGAGTACATGGATACCTTCGGGAGAAGTAACCACAAATTCGCGTAGCCTGTAATCGTGCGTAGAAAAACGCATTTTTGGAATCGAAAGAATACGGTGCAGTTTTCCCCGATATGCCTGCTGCTGCAAGAGCAACACATTTTCCGCCAGAATCCCTAATGCATCGACCGAAAAATCAGGCTCAGTCGCAATACTCTTAGAGGCTTCTTTGATCGCCAGCAATGTTACACCACGTCCTCGTAATGCAGCTAGAAGTGCAGCCAGAAAATTTGAGGTTCGCTCCACGCCATTATTCTCTACCACAGCTCGTTCCAGTTCCGCAACACTATCAATGACTATACGACGCGCTCCAGTCTTCTCTATAGCAGTAAGTAATTCGGCGGTGATTTGATCAGGGTCCAGTTCAACTGGTTCCCAGCGTTGCAAGGTAAGTCCCCCATTAGAAGTGAGGGCCTTACGCAACTGTTGGCCCATATCGAAGGCATCTGCCTTGTAAACGAGCTGCTCACCGGTCTCACGAAAACCAAGGAAAATTGCCGCCTCCCCCTTACTCACTCCAGTTAAAGCAAATTGCAGGGCAAGCAAAGTTTTGCCCGTTCCAACACTACCCGTCAGTAAGGTACTGGTGTGGCGGGTAAGCCCCCCTCCAAGGAGAGTGTCAAGTTCTGGTAAACCGAAGGTGACCCGTTCATGTATAGTAGTATCTTTGGCGCTCGCTTGCCAACCGGAAAAAATGGCACTTTTGCTCCAACTTTCCATGCGAGGAAAAATATGTACACCATCAGCATTGAGCATCAGGCTATGCCGTCCTGGTAATGGAGCACGTCCACGTACTTTGAGTACCTCCATACTCCGTAATGCGCGTACACCTTGTAAAGTGAAATACAGGCCAATCAATGCGTCACCCGTGGTCATCTCTGGGAAGAGCGAGGGATCACGGGGATCGGCCTCCGTCGTGATCAACGTGGTCGTTCCACGCAAGCTCAGGCGTGTCCCCAGATCGTAGAGAAACTGTCGAGTTGCCATGAAGTCGGGTTCCATGCCGCGCATACCTTGAAAACCATCCAGAATAACCATATTCGCACGTGTTTGATGGACAGCCGTTACAATCTCCTGAGCAGTTACACGTTTTCCTTGCGTCATAAATTGCTGCAAGCTAAAGATCTGAACCGCGCTCCCAAAAAGTTCGGGCGCGAAGAAACTATAAGAGCGCAAATGATCTAGCAATTTTGTTGTCGGCTCCGAAAGCGCCGTCAACAATAGAGACTGCTGTCCACGATGCGCTGCTGCAAACGCAATCTGACTTGCCAACGTAGTCTTGCCACTACCGGGTGGGCCAAGGATGATTGCCAGTGCGCCCTGAGGCAATCCGCCACCTAATACCCTATCCAGTTGAGGAACTCCTGTCGGTAGAAGCACTCCCTGAGACGAAAGGCCTGAGGCGGAATCTAATGGTGGTGTACTCACAACTTCCTCACTATATGTTATTAGAGATAGTATGCCATAATCGAACCTCAAAATGCAACGTGAATACTATTTACATTCTTACAACTCTTGTCATGCTGCTACTGACCTGCTATACTATCTTTGAAGACAGTGTAGCTCAATGGATAGAGTGTGTGTCTCCGGAACACAAGGTTGCGGGTTCGACCCCCGCCACTGTCATTACATCCTTTCTATATTCGATCCCCCAGCAATCCACACGGGCTTATAAACTGCGCCCCTATACCAGTAGACCGCACCCCTACACCAGTGTTAGAAGCGTATTCAAACCAATTGCGCGGCATCTATCTTCCTTTTTTATGTTTGTGTAACGCTTTGCTCTTTTCATCCTTCCAAAACGATCTTTACCATTTATTAACAAAAAAATACGTATTTTTATGGATTGACATCTATTGCATTTTCATTTATGCTTGCAGTGAAGAAAAAGAGGGGTCAGGTAGTTGTAGGAGGAATTCATGGCAAATAAATCTTCAGCACAGAAAAACGATGGGCTGATCCAGCAATATTTTGCGCATCAGCAAACAATGCCCTATCAGGCGATCACACCTGTTCTACCTGAGCCTGTTCTCAATGTGCCACCCTTTGGCGTATCCGATACATACCAATCACAGGCTCTAGCGAGCATCCCAGAGCAGGCTCTGTCTCCTGTACAACCAGAACAACCCACACCAAAGCTACAAATTCGTAAGGCGATTGGCGTTCTTCTTGTATGTATGCTTGTTGGAACGGTGTACGTTATCTGGCGTGGCGCTCCATCTCCAACAGCAACAGCAATAAATACAACACAACAACATTTCAGTTTGGCATCAACTCCTTCGTCATTTACAACAGGAGCCACGGTTTCGCCAGGAGCAAGCGGTGGCAAGATCCAGGTGTATATTGTAGGAGCGGTAAATAAACCAGGTATCTATACGTTAGAAGGAAATGCGCGCATCTATGAATTGCTACAAGCTGCTGGTGGGCCATTACCACACGCCAATCTTGTCGCACTCAATCTCGCAGCGCGACTCAGCGATGGGCAGGAAATCTATGTTACTTTGATTGGAGAAACGCCTCCCACCTCTATGAGTGGTTCCATCAGCACAATAACGACAGGGACGCCGGGAGGAACAGCCAACCAGATCGATCTCAATACAGCGAGTGCAGATGACTTGCGCAAGGGACTCCATCTTAGTAGTACTAATGCACAGGCCATAATTAGCTATAGGATACAACACGGTGCATACACCAGCGTACAAGAATTGTTACAGGTTGTGAGCCAGGCGACATACAAGAAAATAAAGGATGAGGTAAAAGTTTGATGACAAGCTCAAACATCTTCACGACCCTGATTGATGGAGCGATCTGGATCGTGTGTATTGTGCTGGGCATGCTGATTGGCTCTATTGTCGGACGTATTCTGGGCCTACTACTAGGCTGGATGGTAGCAAATTCGCTGGATGAAAATCTGATTGCTGGAGGACGTATCGGGCAACAGATAGGGAAAGTTGTTGGAATTGGCCTGGGTGTTGGCCTGGGCGTCTTCGGGGCATTGTATGTAATGACGTTTGTCGCGCAGTATTTTCCTCATTGAGGAGTTTTCCAGGTTCTCATCGTGCAAAAGTGGTAAGGGGGGATGCAATATGCAGCAGGAACAGAGAAGAGTTGATCTCCATGGATTAACTCTGGTCGCAGGCGTCGGCGCATGGTCGGCAGGTATTTTCATTGATTCATTTATACTTTTACCTTCTTTTGTGCTGCCCCTATTGGCAGCCATTCTGCTCACCTTCAGCATTTTATGCTGGCATGAACATCAGAGCCGTCTGGTATTTTGTTTACTTCTCTGCCTGTTGCTCGGTGCATGGCGCTATAATAGCGTTTCGCTTACGGATGATCCACAAGCACTCTCTCCCTCTATGGGAGTCTCTGTCATGGTACGTGGTACTGTCTCGGAGGAGCCGAAATTATATGGAAATAATCATCTGCTCTTTGTAAGTGACTGTAGTATTAGCCGAGACAAAGGAACGTCGTGGCAGGACGCACATGGGCAATTAACGGTCCAGGCACCTGGAACAGAAATAGAAGATCCTTATGGAGCAAACTATGGGAGCGTTGTAGAACTGCAAGGGAAACTCCTTCCCCCCCTCTCTCATAGTGCTCCCAATGTGCTGGCAAACATGTTCTTCCCACGTATTCGTGTTACGGCTACCGTGGGCAATCCTCTACTTGCAACGCTCTACTCATGGCGCGTCACGTTGAGCACCATCATTGAGCAAGTATTACCTGAACCTGCAGCAGCATTCCTCGTCGCCGTTCTGCTGGGATTGCGTACGCCTGCTCTCCATGTACTCGCAACAGCATTTAGTGTCACAGGTACAGTGCATCTCATTGTCTCATCAGGCTTTAAAGTAACCTTGCTGGCCGGACTCATTGCCAATAGCACAAAGTGGCTCTCTAGCAACAAAATAAATGCAGGAAAATTGCTTCCGGCACAAAAACGCGGCGGCTGGCGGCGCTGGCTCTCAACCATACTCATCATGGTGAGTATTATCATCTATGCCATCTTGAATGGGGCAGGTGCGGCAGCGCTACGATCAGGGGTCATGGGTGAGCTACTGGTGGTTGCGCCACGAATAGGACGCACGTACAATATCTATACGGCACTGGCATTCACAGCACTCTTGATGAGCCTCAATGATCCTTTTGTATTCTGGGATGTTGGTTTTCAGTTATCATTTCTAGGCACCCTGGGCATTGTCCTGCTTACTCCGTTTTTCCAACGTCTGCTCTTGCCAATTGAGCATCTCCCTCTCGGCCATATTTTTACCGAAAACCTCTCCGTAACATTGGCGGCGCAGATTGCAACATTACCCATACTTGCTCTGGATTTTCATCTGGTCTCGCTGGTTGCTCCCCTTACTAATCTGCTTACCGTACCACTACTAGGTATGTTAATCATGCTAGGAGTTCTCATCTGTGTCACTGGCCTACTCTTTCCCCCCTTCGCCCTTCTTATAGGTTGGGTCGCATTGCCACTCCTCAATTATATTACCTTTATCGTACAGTGGTGCGCCAGTTGGCAGTATGCTGCAATCAGTACCACCATACCGGATGCTACGGCATGGATCTATTATGCCCTTCTGGCACTTCTATTGAGTACCATGCTACACAAATGGCCTGTTGCAACCTTTGGAGGGCATACAACAAAACAGCAACCCATACCAGGGCTCTCAAAGCCCATATGGAAACTTATACAACTGGGAATAGCGCTACTCGTAATTATTAGCACAGGCATAACTATATTGGACTCTCAAGCGGCTAGCACAAATCTGACGGTGACATTTCTAAATGTTACGTCTAAAGGACAACCAGCGGGAGAAGCAATTCTAGTACATACCCCCGATGGCAAAACGCTCCTGATCGATGGCGGTATGGATGCTTCATCGCTGGCTCAAGAATTGGATAGCCGCCTGCCATCATGGCAACGCTCATTAGATGCTGTTTTTCTTACGACACCAGGGCAAGATCACATCACGGGTCTATTGGATATCATACAGCGCTATGCAATTGGAGAAATCATCGATGGGGGAGTACTCCATCCAGGTACAACTTATGCCCGTTGGCGACGTACAATTAGTGAACGCAACATTTATTATTTGATGGCCACGCAGGGGACCAACATTAACATAGGGAGATTTGTCTCTCTACAGGTGTTATGGCCTGCGTATCCCTTGCATAAAGGAAGTAATGAGGTACGCGATAACGGATTAATTCTACGTATCGTGACTCCAGGATTACGCCTCCTCTTGCTAGGGGCTGGCGCACAAAGTACCTATGCTCTTTCTAAACTACTGGATAGTATAGAGACTCCTTCTCTGCAAGCCGAGGTCGTACAAATGATAGAAGAGACTGGCATGCCTTTTCCTGGAAGCCTGGACGACGTGTTACAGCGAGCCAATCCTTCCTTGTTGCTGATGACTCCTGCAGCCCTCAGCAAAAGGCAGAAAACAGGAATAGCATCCACACTGCTTTCACAAAAAAGAGTATGGCAGAATATTCCAACGCTACGAACCGCACTGGTAGGAACGCTTCAGATTAGTTGTAACCAACGAACGTGGAGTGTGAATACAGTATAATTTCACGTAGGGCATGGACGCATAATTACAAATCGAAGGTATTAAGCTATTTTAAAAAAGGATCGCAACGAATGATTTGTCAACAATGTAGAAATGAAATAGCTGAGAATGCTGTCATTTGCCCCGTCTGTGGTACACTCAGAGCGCCAATACCACCACAGCCTGGCAGAGATCAAGCGCAAGGAGATTTCAAGCCGCCCTTTGAGAATTATGGGTACTACCAGCCGAACAATCGCGGTGGTTATCAAGGCGGCTATGCACCTCCTCCTCCCCAATCACCTAATCAGCAAGGCTATCAAGGGTATGTACCACCTCAACAAAACTATGGATACACACCCCCTTACTCTGCTCCTGGTGGATATGCTCCCAACATCAATGTAACAGTCATCAACAATCCTCCTGGCAAAGCAAATGAAGGAGGAGCACTCGCCGTCGAAATCATTCTGTCCCTGCTGGGTATATTCGGCGTCGGCTGGTTACTGGCAGGGGAAACCACCGTGGGCATTGCCTTACTACTCGGTAGCATCTTTCTTTATTGGCCCATTATGTTCTTTGGCACACTTTTCACGCTCGGTTTCGGGCTGATCTTTCTTGGCCCACTGATGATCGCATCCATCATTATTAATGCGGTGCTCTTAAATAATGCTATCAAACGCAAAGCAACACCTTATGTGATTGTGCAGCAGCCACCACCAATGCAAATGCCCCCACAACGCTAAAAAGAAGCGTTGTGGGAGCAAGTTTGCCATCTCGATAGCAATGTTTGTGCCTACTTGGGAAAAGCCAGGCGGCGATATTTTTCTTTTGATTCCAACCATGCTTCGTCGGAGAGCCCAAGTTTCTCGCGTAATGTATCGAATGTGATACCTGACTGCAATTGTTGAACCGCAAAAGTATCGCGTAACAACTGCAAAGTGACACGTTTCTTAATACCAGCAGATTTTACTGCACGAGCCAGAATATAATTCAAGTTGCGGTCAGTACATTCAAAAATGGTTCCAACAAGATTATAGCGCGTACGATACGCTTGGAAGATATCTGTAAACTCTGCCGGCAATGCAAGTCGTCGCTCACGGTGCTGCTTGCCAGTAGCAGGCGCAAAATGCACAGTTATCAATGGCATCTGTGGATCGGAGAGATCGATATGCTGCACCTTCAATCCCATCACCTCTTCTTTTTTCAATCCCCCATAGAGGGTGAGGTAGATGAGACAGCGACAACGTGGATCCTCCATAGCTGCATCCAGTAAACGCTGAACCTCATCGGGGAACAACAGCTCCGGCAATGGTGGTAGAGGGCGCTCCAACGTCAAACTGGCCGATGGATCTTCTTTGATTACTCCCTCACGTGCTAACCAGGAAAAGAAATTCTTGAGAAAGGTCACACGGCGAGCCATCGTTTTAGGTGCCGGTGTCTGTCCCTGGTTACCGAATTTCAATTTCATCAACCAGTCGGTAAGATGCTCTTTTGTAAGGCGGCCCACGGGCGTATTATGTCCATGATAGTCACCAAACATCTTCAGATCCGAGAGGAAACAGGTCACGGTATAATTTGACTTACCACGTAACAGTAACTCCTGCCGATAAGGAATAGAACAGGCAGCCAGGCTTGACTGATCGGTAAGTGGATTGGTGCGTATCATAGGAGGAAAAGGCGTCTCCAATGGATCGGGCGGTTCCGCAATCACGGTTGGAGCGCCAAAGAGGTTGGACTGCAGGATAGTGGTATCGTCAGTCATAACCGTGTCATGTTGCTTCTCCGCCTGCTGGTCATTCTGCATACATCTCTCCTTGACAAAATTTGGTATTCCAGGATGGTACTCATTTCATTATAGCAGAATGATGCGATTTAGCAAATCTGTTCATATTTCTGTTATAAATCCCCCCTCCCAAAAACACGAAGGTCTTTTTGAAGTAGCCACTTCAAAAAGACCTTCATGCAGCATCAAGCTTCTTCTATGTATTTGAAAACATGGATCGACTACTCTTCGTCGTCTTTATCCAGGTCTTCAGGCTCAAACTCGTCTTCGTCGTCCTCTTCATCCAGATAGGACAGGTCCGCATAATTGGGTAAATACGATTCCTTGCGAATCTGAATAGTTGGATGAACTGTCGGGAAAGGCTTCAATCCTCCCTGCGGAGCATTTGGACCTTCCATTTGTAGCTCGTAAGCGGGTGCCCCTTCACGCACTAACACTTCTTCCCCCATTGCCACCGACTCAAAACCCAGACGCCTCAGATCCATAACCATACCTGGCCAGGTATCTTCGGCATCTACCGCCCACCACTCGCGCGACATATAACGTACCAATCGCACGCGCAAAGGCCGGTTGATATCGCCCAGATTTGCCAACAACGATGCAGGTTTACCCTCAGCTTTTTTCACGACTATAACCGTCCCTTCTTTACTCGGGCACAACTACACATTTCTTTCCCGCTATCTGACTTTCTACTAACGAAACAAGGTCTGTAGACCCCTTCTTCGCCCGTTTCTCTCAGACGGGAGTCGGTTGTATATTTATACGATACCACAAAAGTTCATCCACCTGCCAGTAAAATCATCCATATTTATCGTCAAAAACATTGCACTTATAACACGTATAAGCGAATTCTATTTTACTGGATTATCAACTCATTGACAGTATACGCAAAAAAGGGCATACTTGGGCGTATAACCTTTAGCAGAGTATACGCTCTTTCCACTCTTCTCGGAGATTATTTTATGAGCATAGCCAGGCAGCTATTCAAAGCGCTTCCAGATACAACTTTACGTCGCGTACGCAACACTCCCAGCTATTTCTTCCTCATCTGGCGCTGGGGGACATGGTTATACGCCCTGATCGTGATTCTAGGCTCTGATCCATCCCATAAAAATTCTCCTGTCTATAACACATGCCTGTACCTTCTCCTCATTACCCTCCTGCAAACACTTATCGTTACACTGTATGCTCCAATGTTTCAAGTCTTTCTGCCACGCATGAGCCGACAAAAAACTGCACGCAGCCAGAAATCACAACGCGCACCCTCGGAAGACGCAGAACCGGAGATTACACCTCCTCTGGTACGAACACGCAATATCTACTGGGATATCGCAATCTATGGCCTCGATGTCATCATCTGTGGCCTCGTTGTGTATTACAGTGGCCCCTTTGGCAAAATGCCAAATTTCGGCGTTGGCTCACCATTTTATCGCTATGGGATGTCAACCGCATTCGCTGCCGCGCTGGCATATCGCTATAAAGGCGGCCTGGCTGCTGCTGCCGGCTATGACCTGTTCGTGCTTCTGGGCGTTTTCTTTCCAGCTCCCGGCCCCGCGTATCAGCCCAACATCATCGATATCGCAGGCTCACTTATTGATACTCCCCTGGCAGCTATTCTCGCAGCGTACGTCGTGTTCTTGCTTGCACAATATACCAGTAGCAAAAAACTGGTACAGGGGAATGTACGCCAACAAAAAGCGCTTCGTAATATCGGAGAGATTATCCTGCGCCAATCCGGAGATAAACAACGCCTGCTCCAAAAAAGTGCTGAGGCCATCCGCATCGGTGGTCACTTCCAACGCCTGGTTGTGGCCCTTATTACCTCACCTGTGGATGAGGAACAAGATGAGCGTATTCACAAGGAAACGCTGGATGGGGCACCCATGTTAGAGATCGAGACATGCATCGATGTAGACATATCGGTGCCAGAACCGAAGCTGCCAGATAGGGATGAAACAAGCCTCCAATGGGTTATGGCGGCAGGGAAAAAAATGACAAGCTTCGAGCAGCTCGTTGGTATCGCCGATCCACAGGAAAAATACGCCCGGTTGTACCTGCCCTTTTTTAAAGACGGACAGGTTCAGATGGTCCTGGGAGCCGAAAGCCTCTGTCGTGCTCCCTTTGATAGCAAGCAAGAAGAGTTTTTATCGACTGCCGGTAACCAACTGCTCGTTGCTCTCGACAATATTCGCCTGACCGAACAGACAGTGCAACTGGCAGCAACGGCGGAGCGTGTACGCATCGCACGCGAAATCCACGACGGTATCGCACAAATCGTCTACATGCTCAGCCTCAATGCCGAAACATGTGCCACTCAGGCGCATCGCATCGTCGAAGCTTCAGAAGAAGATGCTGAACTGGTCACGCCACTCGCGGAACGCCTCGATAAATTAGTCACCGTCTCCAAACAGGCTCTGTGGGAGACGCGCAACTATATGTTTTCCTTGAAGCCACTGATGAGCGGCACGACAACACTCTCTCAGATGCTAACCAATCAATTGCGCGAATTCGAAACGATCAGCGATCTCCCTGTACATCTGGAGATCAAAGGAACCGAACAGGGCAACGATAGCGATCGCAAAACCGCCTATCGACGGGCACAGGTCGGAGCGGCGATCTTTCGTATCGTACAGGAAGCACTCACCAATGCGTATAAGCATGCAAACGCTACTCAGCTATGGGTAAACCTCACCTACACACCTGCTGACGTTGAGGTCTCCATATATGATAATGGATGTGGACTGCAATCAGCATATTATAGCTATGATCTTTCAATGAAAGGCGACCACCAGCGCATTTATTCTGGACATGGTCTGCGCGGCATGCATGACCGGGCCGAAGAACTGGGAGGAACCCTTGAACTGGTCGAGGTGCCTGAAGGTGGCGTCAAAGTACATGCGCGAATACCAACCGCAATATAAAA
Source organism: Ktedonobacteraceae bacterium (assembly GCA_013695595.1). Taxonomy (GTDB): domain Bacteria; phylum Chloroflexota; class Ktedonobacteria; order Ktedonobacterales; family Ktedonobacteraceae; genus JACDAE01. Next base: position 13,397 of record JACDAE010000342.1, read on the forward strand.
TAAGGAGACCAGGATGGCAAAGATACGACTGATGATAGTTGACGATCATGAAGTGGTGCGCCTGGGCATGCGTGCGGCGTTTGAACTCGAAGCCGATATCAGCGTTGTTGGTGAGGCCAGCAATGGCGCTGAGGCATTGGCAAAAATAGGCATACTGGACCCACAGGTGATTCTCATGGATGTACGTATGCCCAAAATGAACGGTATCGAGGCCTGCCGGGAGATCAAAAGTGCCCATCCAGCGATCTCCATTCTGATGATTACCTCGTTCACCGATGACGAAGCGGTCTTTGCCTCAATCATGGCAGGTGCCAGCGGCTACCTTTTGAAAAATGTGAGTCGTGCCGAGCTACTAAAGGCCATTCGTAAAGTGGCTGCTGGCGAGTCGCTGCTCAGTCCAACCGCCGCTCAACAGGCAAAAACACGTATGGCAACGCTGGTCAGCGGAACGCATCAGATCCCCGGCGAAGAACTTACCGAGCGCGAACGTGAAGTACTGGCATTAGTGGCAAAAGGCTACACGAATAAACAGATCGCGGAGGCACTCTCCGTGACGGAGAAGACGGCTCGCAATCACGTCAGCCACATTCTTGATAAGTTGGGCCTGTCACGACGCAGCGAGGCGGCCGCTTATGCCGTTGAACA
>JACDAE010000355.1 GCA_013695595.1 Ktedonobacteraceae bacterium
GCCAGATACCTTCACTCCCGATTATATGGTTGGCTACGCGGGAGTCGCCCTATGCTTCTTACGCCTGAGTGCCCCCGAACGTATTCCCTACCAACTCAGCAGCGCGGGATTTCGGTATCGTGCGTGAGGAGCCACACAAAAAAGAGCATGTACAAGAGAGGAAAAGCACATTCATGGATAGTATGCAGGATCCTGAAGCACCGAAAAAAGCGCCATGGTTGATCAATCGTAATTACCGCTTTCTCTTTGCTGGACAGGTTATTTCCCTGTTTGGGGATCAAGTATCAACCTACACGATCATTTTATGGATTGTGACTATTATTGCAGCCGGTCGTAGTTGGGCACCGCTCGCCATCAGTGCGGTCCTGATCTCTTCTATTCTGCCCAATTTATGCATCGGTTTTTTTGCAGGCGTATTCGTTGATCGATGGAACCCACGCCTGACGATGATGCGTGCCGATCTCCTGCGTGCTGTGCTTGCGCTTCTGCTTGTATGCTGTACTGGTATTCTCCCCTTACCCGCCTTCCTACACTCTCCAATGGTCCAGATAAGTCTCATCTGTGCCCTGACCTTCTTAAGCAGCGCATCTGCACAGTTTTTCAATCCCGCATATATGAGCTTAATTGCCTCCATTATTCCTGCGGAAGATCTGCCACGAGCCGCCGGATTGGGACAGACGATGCAAGCGTTCGCTACCATCTTGGGCCCCTTGCTGGCTGCCCCTCTCTTCTTCTCGTTTGGTGTGACCTGGGCTTTGCTGATTGATGCGCTTTCCTTCATCGTTTCCTTTGGAACGATTGCGGCAATTCATATTTCTTACATGCTCCCCACCTCTAGTGAGCCGAACAATTTCTGGCGTGAGTTTAAAGAAGGGTTTCATTTCTCCTTCTCAAATCTCACCATTCGCACACTCATCGTCACCTCATTTATCGCAACACTGGGGGCGGGTGCATTTGATGCGCTGTATGTCTTCTTCCTGACAGGCAATTTACATACATCTGCATCGTTTTCTGGCGTTATCGCAACGTCCCTGGGTATCGGTACCATTCTGGGCGCATTTATTGCCACAAAGAGCACGCGCTTCTTCAAAATAGAGTACCTTTTCTCCTTCTCATTAGCAGGTATTGGAGTGAGCTTGCTTATTATATCGCGACTCACCGTGTTTCCTGTTGCGATCTTCTTCTTCCTCTTATTTGGACTGTTTCTTGCCTCCCTGCGCGTTGCATCCAGTCCTCTTCTCCTGGGTGAGACCCCCCAAAACATGATCGGGCGCGTCGTCGCAGTACTGGGGCCAACCTCCACTATCGCGTCCTTAGTCGCCGCCATGCTGTCTGGTTTTCTTGCAAGCGTCTTGCTTGTTCACCTGCACTGGAATGTCCTGGGAACCATCTTTGGTCCCATTGACACTATTTTTGTCGGAGTGAGTATACTCTTTCTTATCGCAGCTTTCTACGCCTATCGCATGCTGCAAAAAAGAATAGCACCCACTGTAGCAACCACACAGGTACAGGATCCGGTCGAGGCCGTCATAGAAGATGAAGTGTATGCCTACATTCAAGAACAGGAGGATGTATGAGTATCGAGATACAGGCCCACAGAGCGAACAATGAGGCTGAGAGCGAGAAAGCCATTTATCTGGGAACGCATCGCTCGTGTCTTCCTGAGGTCACGCTCGCACGCGTCCAACCTTTTCTGACCAGGATGGGAGTAACTCGTGTTGCGGATGTCACGTATCTGGATGATCTGGGTATTCCTGTTTTTCAGGCTGTTCGTCCAAACTCGCGCAATTTATCTGTTTCACAGGGCAAAGGCGTAACCAGGCTCCTCGCCAAAGTATCCGCTATCATGGAGGCATGCGAGACATGGCACGCCGAACAACTCCCACAGGCAACCTTCCAGGCGACGATTGCTGAGATGGAGGCGCAGCTCCCCTATTCAATCTATGATCTGAATCTGGTAGAGCAACACGTCCTACATGAGCGATTTCTGCTTGAATGGCTCCCAGGCAAACTGCTGACCACGGGCGAGCAGACCTTTCTTCCTGCCGGGTATGTCCGCCTGGATTTAACCGCCACGTCCACCTGGCTCGCACCGACCTTCAATTTGACATCAAATGGCCTGGCCAGCGGCAATACGCACGAAGAAGCCATCTTGCATAGCTTATATGAGATTATTGAACGCGATACCCTGGCACAACTCCGGATGGGAACCCTGCAAGAACGCGCCATTGACCCGCAGACGGTTGATGGACCTGCATCGGCTCCACTCCTGGAACGCCTGAAACAAGCTGGAGCAGATGTTGCAATCAAGGTTGCGAGCGGTCAAACGGGCATTCCTTGTTTTATTGCGCATATTGTTTCTTCCAATTATCCGATCGTTGCTCCTGGCTACGGTTGTCATCTGGATCGTGATGTTGCGCTGAGTCGTGCACTGACGGAAGCTGCCCAAAGCCGCCTCACCATGATTTCAGGCACCCGTGATGATATAGACAGTCACGCCTATACACGCATCCAGCGCAAACGCCGCTTCGCTCCACTGCCCAAAGCCGCTACATACTTCGCTTTTGATACCGTTCCATCGGTCCATCTGGCTACGCTGAGAGAAGACCTGGACGAGGTCAAGCAGCGCTTTTTTACACACATGCAGTCTTCGCCCATTATTGTGGATTTAACCAGACCAGATATGAATATTCCCGTCGTCTTTGTGGCCGCACCCCAACTACGCTTTTTGGAGACACACAAATGAGTCGCATCACGATTTTTACTGGACCTACCCTGTCACGCGCACAGGTCCACGCGATTGTACCAGAAGCCGAAGTCCTGCCCCCTGTTTCGGCTGGTGATCTGCTCCGGCACCCATTTAGCGCTGGTGATCTGGTTGCCATTATTGATGGTTTTTACTTTCAAGCAGCGTCGGTCCGTCACAAAGAAATATTACTGCTCCTGCAACGCGGTGTCCATGTGTGGGGAGCTTCTAGCATGGGTGCCTTGCGTGCCGCAGAATTGGCACCATTTGGGATGCGCGGCATCGGGCGTGTCTTTGAGTCCTATCTGAGTGGAGAAATTGATGGAGACGATGAAGTTGCCTTAGTGCATGCCGACGAAGAAATGGGCAATATTCACTTGACGGAAGCCCTGGTCAATATCCGCTATGCCTGTCAACTTGCCCAGGAAGCCTCCTTGCTCTCGACACAGGAATGTACGTACATCATAGACAGTGCTGCCACGCTCCCTTTTTTTGAGCGAGCCTATCCCACCATTCTTCAGCGTGCCCAGGAGCAGGGGCTTTCTGAGCGCAGTGCCCACATCTTCCTCCAATTCGTGCAAAAGCAGCGCCCTGACTTGAAACAGCAGGATGCTCTGGCCCTTGTTGAAGAGATGCGTACGCCTCCGAGCACACCTTTCTGCCCCTCATTTACCTTGAACGAAACCACCTTTGTGCGCAATTGGGATGTATTTAGCAAAGGAACCGTCCTGGATGAACATCTCTTCCTCCCGGATGTAGATATTCTCACGCTCTATCAGCTCATTGGAGCAGATTATCCTGTCTTCCATCGCAATGTTCTCCTACAGGCATTGAAAGATATCGCAATTCAGGAAGAAGGTGCTGATAGAAGTGGTACGACCGAAGAGATCGTGGCGCAATTCATTGCCAACAAGCTCCATATCCGTGTGGACGAGCCGCTTCCTGCTTCCCTAAAGCGTTGGCTGAGTGCTGAAGAACTTGGCCTTTCATCGGTCAGCCAGCTTACTCTTCTTGCTTTGCGTGTATGGCAAGAGCCGCGCAGTGTGAGTT